>CAZAKT010000017.1:0-2216 GCA_964486135.1 uncultured Mageeibacillus sp. | reverse complement strand
GACACTTTCCAGTCTGGCGGTCCGGTGAAAATACTTGTAAGACAGACTAACCGGCCGGCCCTCTTCCTCCAGCTCTTCTTCCAGGTCTTCAAAAGACAGGGCCAGCAGGCCTTGGGCTTCTACAAAAGCTTCGAAGAGGGGCAACACATAGGCGTGTTCCGGGAGAAAGGCCTTTTCTGAGATATCCAGCTCCTGGCCGCCAGCCTCCTTGGGATAACGCCAAAAACTGCGGACAGCCAGGGGCTTTTCCCGTGAAATATCAATGCTCAGGAAGTAGGCGTCCTCGGTTTCGAGCAGCTCATCGATTTCCTCAGAAAGCAACTTGATCCGATCCCGGTTGAGTGAAATCAGAAAACTGAGTTCAAGCGAATCCTCATTGTCAAAGTCGGTAATGTCGTCCAGGCCCTCTTCCCCAAAAACAGCGGCCAGCCTTTCGTACATGTCGTAGGGAGGTTCCCAGGCCGCCATTCGCTCCACGCGTTCACCGATCCTCATCCTGGCCCCTTTCGCGATCCCAGCCGTAGTCGCCCACCATTTCCACAAATTTGACCAGGGCCTGTTTACGCTCCCTGATCCTGCCCTGGTCATCCTTGGTCAGGAGCAGGAGCTCCTGCATGGCGGGTGGTCCCACCGGCACGATCATCCGGCCCCCATTCCCCAGTTGTCGGATCAGTTCATCCGGCACCCTGCCTGCCGCGGCCGTCACCATAATCCTGTCGAAGGGGGCTTCTTCCGGCCAGCCGGCACTGCCGTCGGCGACCCGGAAATGGATATTCCGGAAGCCGAGGGCCGCAAGCCTGGCCTCCGCCTGCCTGGACAGGTCCCCTATCCTCTCCAGGGTATAGACCTGGGCTGAGAACTCGGCCAGCAAGGCCGTCTGATAGCCGGAACCGGTCCCTATCTCCAAGACCTTGCTGGTCTTTTCGGGCGCCAGGAGACGGGTCATATCCAGTACCAGGGAGGGTTGTGAAATGGTCTGCCCAAAACCGATGGGGAGGGGCGCGTCATCCTTGGCATAGGCCTTGTAGGGATCGTCCAGGAAGAGGGAACGGTCAAGTCCCCGATAGAAATCCTTCAGCGCCCGTTCATCCATAGCACCTTACTCCAGGTAAAGATTCCTCAGGGCCTCAAGGTCACTCAGACCAAGGCCCAGTCTGCTTTCAGCGTAATCATCGAAGCTGGCGTGGGAATCAATGACACCCAGGCTGGCCTCCAGGTATTCCTCCTTGACCAGGAGCATACCCCCTATCATTTCGGCAAGGTCCGGGTTGTCCAAATTGGCCTGGATCCTTTTCGTCTCCTGTTCGATTTCCTTTCTTCGGTAATCGTTGGAAAGGAGATAATTTTCCCTCACATCCGCCTTGGAGACACCCAGGGCCAGAAGGATCACGGTGGCCAGGAAGCCTGTACGGTCCTTGCCCGCCACGCAATGGAAGAGGACGGGCTTTCCGTCCTGGCCTATGATCTCCTTCATAATCTCCCCGAAAACCCCCGGTTTTTCCCCCATATTGAGGTAAAGCCTGTTCATAAAGCCATCCAGCTTTCCCGTCAGGTCCGGTATCTGCAAGTTATTCAAGGCCTGGAGGGCCCGGTCATCCTCCGGATAATCCAACTGGGGTCCGCCCTCGCCATCGTCCAGGGTTTCAAAAATGGGCCGATGCCCATAGCCAATTGTGTGGGGCAGGGTATAGGGTTGTTTCCTGACTTCATCCACGGTCCTGAGATCAAAGACCATGGCAATGTTCAGAGGGTTCAGCGCCTCCGCCAGGATGGGTGTGGCAAAGTTCAGGTTCCCGCTCCTGAAAAGCAAGTTTTTTCTTACCTTCCGGCCATCCTTGCCCCTGTAGCCACCCAGATCCCTCAAGTTGATTATCATAAATCTCTTATCCTTATCTTTATTGTGAGTTCCATTATGTTACAAATTGGGATCTTTTCAAAACTCCGACCAGTCGTCCGATAAAAAACCGAAGGTTTCCCAAAAATGAATAGAGAGGATATGGCTCCTAAAAACCTGTTACCAAATTACTAGAAGAAGCTGTCCTCAATGTACATTAAGTATAAAGGGTTCATTGGCAAAGCTCCTTCATACCATTCTTCGACCGTATATTTAATATTACGCACATTTAGAACAGCTATGTGCGTGTTTTTTATTGTATCTTTCAAGCATCATTGTTATACTTAAATTCGCACACAATAATGCCCTTAATGTGTGTGAA
>CAZAKT010000016.1:0-40276 GCA_964486135.1 uncultured Mageeibacillus sp. | reverse complement strand
AAGCAAAGGCCCCGCCACATTGCTGTCGCGGGGCTTCCTGGTGGGTGATACTGGACTTGAACCAGTGACCCCCTGCATGTCACGCAGGTACTCTAACCAGCTGAGCCAATCACCCGGGCCGTAACCAAGTTTACACAACTAGGGATAGGGTGTCAAACAGCTCTTAATCCCGGACCTGGTAACCTTGTTCCTCGATAGCGGACGCCATGGATTCACGGCTTGTTGTCCCATCCGTCCGGACGGTTACAAGTCCGGTCTCCAGGACGGCCTTGGCGTCACTCACGCCTGGCAATTCCTTCAAAGTCTTCTCGACACGGGCCGTGCAGTGGCCACAGGTCATTCCTTCAACAGTAAGCTCAATTGTCTTATCCATGATTTCTTCCTCCTCTTCCTCATCCGGTAGGATGGGGCAGGCCCTGTCCGTAATTCCAGCAGTTATAAGATCGTCATAATGTAATGACGTTGTGTCTTGTGTGATTTTCCTTTGGCCCAAGAGACCCTTCCCTGGCTTGAAACGCCTGATCCGCAAGGCATTCAAGACTACAAAGACAGAGCTGAAGCTCATGGCGAGGGCCCCTATCATGGGTGTCAGCCTCAGGCCATAGCTGAGATAGAAGGCGCCGGCTGCGACAGGGATGGCGACCACATTGTAGAAGAAGGCCCAGAAGAGATTCTCCTTGATGGTACGAAGCGTCTTCCGGCTCAACTCAACAGCCGTCACGGCGTCATTCAATTCATTCCTGACCAGGACCACATCCGCGGAGTCGATGGCGATGTCACTGCCCGCTCCGATGGCGATCCCGACGTCAGCGACCGCCAGGGCCGGCGCGTCATTGATACCGTCACCCACCATGGCCACCCGCTCGCCGGCTGACTTAAGCCGCTCGACGACGGCGGCCTTGTCGGTCGGCAGGACCTCCGCGATGACCTGGACCCCTCCCAGCTCCCGACCGATGGCCTCTGCCGTCGCCTGCCTGTCCCCGGTCAGCATAATAACCCGGATCCCCAACTTGTGGAGCCTGTCGACAGCCTCCGCGCTACCGGGCTTCAACTGGTCGGTAGCCCCGACCAGGCCCAGGAGTCTGCCATCGATAGCGAGAAAGAGGATGGTCCGTCCTGCCAAAGCCAGCCGATCGGCCTCCTCCTCAAGGGCCGGATCGGTCAAGGCCAATTCCTTCATGTAGTTGGCGCTGCCGATAAAGACCTGGCGGCCGTCCTTGAGCTGGCCCTTGACCCCTCGTCCCGGCACCGCCTCAAAGTGTTGGAGGGGGATCCTTTCAGTCAAGTCCCTCTCCTCCGCGGCCTGCAGGATTGCGCCGGCCAGGGGGTGCTCAGACAGCTCCTCCAGGGTTGCCGCCAAGGTAAGCAGGTCCTCTTCCGAATGAAAGTCCGTATTTTGGCCCTGGCCCAGGACAATATCCGTCACTTGGGGCTTGCCTGCGGTAAGGGTCCCCGTCTTGTCAAAGATGACACTGGACAGATTGCCCGCGTCTTCCAAGGCCTCGCCCGACTTGATTAGGATGCCATGGCGGGCCCCCTGTCCCGTCGCCACCATAATAGCTACAGGTGTCGCCAGACCCAGGGCGCAGGGACAGGAGATCACCAGGACGGAAATGGCCATGGAAAAGGCCAATTCCCCCGGCCAGCCGGTCAGCAGCCAGGCAGCCAGGACGATCAAGGCGATCGCGATGACGACCGGCACAAAGATCCCGGACACTTTGTCAGCCAGGCGGGCCACCGGAGCCTTGGAAGAAGAGGCCTCCTCCATAAGCTGGATCATCTGGGAGAGGGTCGTGTCCTCCCCTGTCTTGGTCGCCTCAAAAATCAGGGTGCCTGTCCCGTTGATGGTCGCCGAGGTCACCGGATCGCCCGGCGCTTTTTCCACAGGAATGCTCTCCCCCGTCATAGCGGATTCATCCAGGGAGCTGTGGCCTTCACGGACAATCCCATCACAAGGGACCCTGGCACCCGGCAGGAGGACGACCAGATCGCCCGGCCGCAGTTCATCCGCGTCCACTTCAATGCGCTCACCCTCCCGTAGCACCAGCGCCGTTTGCGGTACCAGGTCCATAAGACCTGTCAGGGCTTCGGATGTTTTACCCTTGGCCCTGGCTTCCAGGGTCTTGCCGACCGTGATAAGGACCAGGATCATACCGGCGGACTCAAAATAGAGTTGGTGGAGATAACGGTCCACCAGGGCGGTATCACCCGTCCCCAATCCATTGCCTATCCGGTAAATGGCAAAGAGGCCGAAGATGAAGGAGGCCGCCGATCCCAGGGCGATCAGGGTGTTCATATTGGGGGCCCGGTGGATCAGTCCCTTGAATCCCGATGTAAAAAAATAGCCGTTGATAAGCATGATGGGGAGGGCTAAGACCATCTGGGCCAAAGCATAGCCGACAGCGTTATGATGACCGGACAAAAAAGAGGGTAGGGGGAGCCCCAGCATAGGGCCCATAGCGATCCACATGAGTGGGATAAGGAGCAGGGCCGAATAGAAGAGGCGTTGCCTCATGAGACGCTCCTCTTTTTCGCGTTCTTCGACCAGCTTCTGTCGTTCCGCCCGGCGGTCGGTCTTTTTGGCTCCACCGCTCTCCCCAATCGGGCTGATCCCGTAGCCCGTTTTCTCGACGGCTTCAAGGATAGAGGCTTCTGTCTGGACGGCCGGGTCAAGCTCAAGGGTCATGGTCCCCGTCAACAAGTTGACATTGACCTGGTCCACCCCATCCAATTTTTGGACTGAACGGACAACAGCCGCCTGGCAGGCGGCACAGGTCATCCCGGTCACAGCATAACTTTTCTTCACTTTGTCACTTCCTTCCAAGGGTCATCATAGCCCTCTGCCAGTCCTGACGCAGTAACACCGGGCGCGGCCTTCCGCCAAGGAGAGGGGCTTAATTCTCTTCAATTTTCAGGCGATCACGAAGTTGTTTTGTTATCCAGTGTCTGGTCCGCAACCTTTGGATCCAATAATAAAGCCGATGGCGCCTGGCGGCCAGGCTTGTGTCGAGGGGATAGAAAAAACGGCCCGCGTCCATATCGAGCAGGACCGGATAGAGGCTGATCCCTGGACCCGGGTTACAAAGGTAATTGACAATGCCTGCGCCGGCCGATGTAATCTCATCACGATTCTTCATATCGGTCAGGAAAACCGCAAAATTGCGAGGAGCCGGGTATTCCGCATACTTTTCCTCAATCGTACGTTCGCATTCTTTCAGGATCTGGTCGACAATGATGACGTTCATCATGGGGTGATAGAACAAAAAGATCCTGTCGACCAGGGGCGGTCGCCCGCCCATGGCCGGTAACTTCCGCCTGCGGGTCAGGATAGCGTCGAAAGGCTGTACCGTTGACCGGTCCCATCCTTCCCCTGGAAAAGCTTCCCGGAAATCCGAGCGGCAGGAGGGCCATATGGCTTGAATCTTTGCATATTCCCTGGGAAAGCGGAAACGACGGATCCGGTCGAGCCTCTTCAAGCTTTCCGGGTTTCCGGGACTGAAGCGTTCCAGTTTCACGCTGGAAAAGACCTGAAATACGAAGATGACAACCATAAGGGCCAGGATCACGAAGGCGGCCGTGAAAGCCTTGTTCAAGTAATCCAGCTCATTTAGGGCAGGTATTTCGCCGGCCTTCCTGTAGAGGAGAAACAAAGCTGCTCCCAAAATAAGCAGGACAGCGAAATGGGAGACAATATCCCTGATCCAGCCTTTACCGCGCATGGCTAGGGTGTCAGTTTCACGACAGTCTCCATTTCCGCCACCTTGGACAGGGTCTGGTAGACCGAACAGTATTTGCCGGCAATCTCTGCCGCCCGCTTATAATGCTTTTCCCTGCTTGGATCAGCTCCTTTTACCTCCATTTCAAGCAGAATATGCTTCAGGGTTGTGGGCGGTTCCTCCCGGTGTTCGCCCTTGATATCAATGATGACCTGGTGGTAATGAAGGTGCATCTTGCCCGCGATACCCAGGAAGGTTGCGTAGAAACAAGCACTCAAGCCGGCCAGGATCAAATCGTAGGCCCCAAATTCCTGGTCTTCCGAACCGACCACAAGGCTGGCCCGTTTTCCCTGGACGAGCCCACGATAGTGGGGCTCAAATACAACCTGGATCTGATCCATTGTCCACCTCCTTTGGCAAGATCAAGATGAGGACCCCAGCACCATCTTGATCTCCAGGCTCCTTGTACCCCTGTAAATTGTCAAGACTACTTCATCCCCAGCCTCTTTCGCGTTCTTCAGGTCGGTCAACTCCTTGGTCGTCTCAACCGCTTTGCCATCAAAGGCCGTGATGACGTCCCCGGATTTCAGTCCGGCCTGACTCCCCGCGCCGCCGGCCTCCACCGAGACGACGACAACACCAGGATAATGCAGTCCCTGGTCACTTGCCAGATCCTCTTCCACCGTCGATACCGAGATGCCCATCATGGGCCAAATATGCTTACCCGTACGGATAATGCTCTCAATGATCGGCTTAGCGGCATTGACGGGGATGGCAAAGCTGATCCCCTGGATCTGGTCAGTGGAAGTGCCCGAATAAAGAATCTTCAATTGGTTGATACCGATGACCTCACCGTAGGCGTTCAAAAGGGCGCCTCCGGAATTACCGGGGTTCAGGGCTGCGTCCGTTTGGATCAGGGCGATCGGTGTCTGGGAAAGCTCCCGGTCGAGTGCCGAAATAATCCCCGAGGTGACCGTTCCGCTCAGATTACCCGTCGGATTCCCTATGGCGATGGCCAATTCACCGATGAGCAGCTTGGATGAATCACCCAGCTCAATATAGGGTAGTTCCTCAGCCCCGATCTTTAAGACAGCGATATCCGCATAGGAGTCGCTCCCGATGATTGCGGTTTGGAAGGTCCGGCCGTCCTCCAGGTTGACATGGACCGATTGCGCGTTCTCTATGACGTGGGCATTTGTGACCACATAGCCGTCGGGTGAGATGATAAAGCCCGATCCCGAAACTGTATTCTGGGCCAGGCCACCGAATTGGTCTGACACGACAATGTTGGTGTAAATCGCGACGACCGCCGGTTTCGCCTTATCGACAATCTGCGGAATGGTCTGGATCGTCTTCCCCCCTTGCGGAGCGGGCCGGGCCAGGTCGCCCAGGCTGAATTCGGGATTAAGCCCACCTTCTTCCGTTTCCTTCGCGTCCCCATCTTCAGAGGCCTCCGTTTCCGGTGCTGCTACAGTCTCTTTAGTGGGATTGGTTTCTGATTGAACGGGTTGGGTCACCCTCGGTCTTATGACCACATCCTTGTTGGCAAACAGAAAGACCAAAAGACCCGTTATGGCTGAAAAGACAAGAACGGCAAGCAGGGTCACGATGATGACGCCCAGGGCCAGATTTCCCGACTTCCGCCCTCCGGAAGAATTTTTACCCGGTCTATTCCCGGGCTCTTTTTGATTATTTGTTTCGAAATTATTCGCCATGTTTGACCTCCAACCCGCGGCTCCCTCTTCCGGCCAGCCTGTATCAAGGCCCTTTCATACGGGAGCAACCGAGCAGGTACATCCCTATTATCCTCTTTTCAGGATTCCGGAACAGACAGCGTAACGACTGTTATCCCATGACTTAGACCTGGTCGTCTTCCGGCTCTTCCCAATACGCCTCTTCCTCCGCCTGGTCTGAAAGAGTCTGAGCTTGGCTCACTTCCCTCTTATTGCCTGCCTTCATTTTCAAGTCAAGGAAAATCCGACTGAAAGCCTGCTTGATTTTTTTCCCTGTATCTTTCAAAAAACCAAGGAATCCTTGTATCCCCTGTTTAATTTTCCTGCCTTCAAAACCCGAGGTCAAGCGCTTCCAGAAGCGACTTGATTTCACCTTGACCTGTCCCAGGAAATCCCGGCGGGCGGGAGGCGGTTTGGAAACCACTTTCGCCCCGGCACTTGGTTTGACTCCAATCTCTTCCTGATCGAAGGCCTGGGTCAAGCCCCCGGTCCTTTCTTCCCCTGGGATGATCAGGGGTGGAAGCGGCGCGGAAGTGCCTGTCACTCCCCTCTCTTCCATCCCGGCAAGATTCCCCCAAACCTGTCCCTCTGCCAGATGAATGTCAAGGCCGTCGAGCTGTCGATCCAGCAGGTTCTTTACCCCCCAATCGTAGCCGTACTGCAGGCACTTGAGGGCAGCGATTGAAAGAAGGGGGACGAGGATCAGGGCGGCAATGAGAAGGATTCCCTCGGCGATCACCCAGAGGCCACCCGCGACGACACCCGCGACGGTGACCAGGATACCGCCTGAAGCTGCTATTTTCTCAAGCGCAAGACCTATGTGGTCATCCACCCTCAGATAGAGGAGTTCAAGTACGGATTCTTTTTCAAAAGTTATCCTGGGAAAAAAGCCATGGACAAGCAGATAGAAAAGCAAGAGATACTTGGCGGCGAAGACAGGGAGCAGGAAGGGGCGGATATAGAAGGGCAGTCGCCGGTATAGGATGGAAAGGGCAGGCGATAAAAGGAACAAAAGAATCAAGAGAAAGAGGGCCAGGGGCCACTTGATCAGGATCAGGCTATCAAAGCGTTCGGGGAAAAGGGTCAGCATGGCAAAGGCAAAAGCCATAAGGCTGGCCAGCAAAATGTGCGCGTTCAAATGCCTTCGTGAACGGTAATCAGTGTCACTCCATACCGGGCCAATCAGGAAACCCTCGAGATAATCCATAGCGTCTCTTCACCTTCGTATCAGTATATCACTGCTAGAGGGTCCTATTCATCGTCTGCGAAGGAAGAGGCCAGGGCCCGAATCCTGCTGAACCGGTGGCTCATACCGGATTTGCTGACAGGCGGTTCCATGCTTTCGCCCAACTCTTCAAGTGAAGCTCCCCGGTTTTCGAGTCTGGCGTAGGCCGCCTCAGCAAGGGAAGGCGGAAGCGAATCGATCCCCCGCAACCGATCGATCACGGCAATGGCCTCCAACTGTCGCGCGATCGATTCCGCCCTTCTCCCTGCGTTGGCATCGTCAAAGTTGACCTGTCTGTTTACCTGCCCGATCAACTCACGCTCACTCCGCTTCTCCTCAAAGGCAAGCAGGGCATTATGGGCGCCACAAAGGAGCAGGAAACGGGCAACCTCCTCCCCACTGGTAAAAAGCAGATGGACCCTGCCCTGGTGCCGGGTTTGCCCGGACACAAATCCCGCCTTCTCAAACAGGCGGGTCATGAGCGGGACGGCGCCCCCTGCCGAAGGTGAAAAAGCCAATCTGTATCGACCGGTTCCCGGATCGGACATGACCCCACAGGCCAGGAAGAAAGCGGCGAATATGGGTTCCAGCCCCGCCTGGCCCGTCTGCCCCAGCCAGCCGTCAAAGTCAAAGAAGAGGGCCGGCCTACCGGCCAGGGGGACGAAGACGATCAAGGCGATATCCCGTTTCCCCACTGCCTTTTCCTCAATCTCAAAGGACAAGGTCTCCACAACGGCCTCCAGGAGGGCGGCTGTAGAGGGGCCCGATACCCGGAGCCATACCCGCCACCCCCCTTCCACCTCCTCAATCCTGCCCGATACGGCGGCAAAAGAGGCAAAGGAGGCCAAGGACCATTCCGCGTCCTCCGCGTGACCGCGATGGCGTTCGGCCAGCTCCTTACGAATCTGGGAGGAAAAAGTCATGACTTGGCGTCCGCCTCCTCCATGCCTTCCAGGATCACACGCCTCCTGTCACTTTTCAGGTCCCGATGGATGGTATTGACCCGGTAGCCCAACCCCCGCAGGAATTCGGACAGACGTTCGGCGACCATGACACTTCGATGGCGGCCTCCGGTACAACCGATGGCCAGATTCAGCCGCTGTTTTCCCTCCCTCACATAGTAGGGAATGGCAAATTCCAGCAGCTCCCTGTGAATTTCAAGAAAACGCGCCAGTTCGGGAAACTGGTCCAGGAATTCGACAACAGGCCGGTCCAATCCCGACAGTGGTTTCAGCTCCTCATAATAAAAGGGGTTGGGCACGAAGCGGACATCGATGACGATATCGGAGTCGGGGGGCAGTCCGTATTTGAAACCAAATGATTGTAAAAATACGGTCATCTGTACTTCATCGGCCGATATGCTGAAGAGCTGCAGGAGACGCTCCCGCATGCGGGCTTCCGTCAGTTCACTGGTATCGACAATATCCGTCGCCAACTCCTTGACCGGGATCAGGAAGTCCCGCTCCGAACTGATTGCCTGGGCCAGGGACCGGTCGCCTGCCATAGGATGGTCACGCCGGCTTTGTTTGTAACGGCTGATCAGGGCAGCATCCGACGCCTCCAAGAACAGAATCCTGACCGGCATATTCATGCTTTTCATCTTCCTCAGGACAGGCGAGAGATGTTCGACAAATTGCGGATTTCTTGTATCCATGACAAGGGCCAGCCGGCCGACATCCTTGTCCGTGTCCTCCAAGAGAACCCGGGTCAGGTCTATGATCAGCTGGGGGGGCATATTGTCAATGCAAAAGAAGCCCATATCCTCGAGGATCCGGGCCGCCATACTCTTCCCGCTCCCGGACAGCCCCGTCACAATTGTAATATCCATAAAATTCCCCCTTAACCAGCTGTCAGGCGAAAGGGTCCCCCTCCCAATCTCCGACCAGGCGGACTTCCGGTATCAGCTTGAGGCCGGTTCCCTCGAATACAGCCTGCCTCACGTCCAGGAAAATCTGAAGGATTTCCAGGGAAGTGGCCCCACCGTGGTTGACAATGAATCCGGCATGTTTGGCTGACACACCCGCCCGGCCGCGTGTGTAGCCCTTCATCCCGGCCTCCGTAATCAGTTTACCGGCAAAGTGACCGGCTGGTCTTCTGAAGGCGCTTCCTGCTGAATAAGCGGCCAGGGGCTGTGTCTGGTAGCGCCTGCGGGCATAGTCCCCCATACTTTCATAAATAGCGGCAGACGCGCCTTTTTTTAGTCCCAGTTCACTTTCAAGGATGATGGCTCCCGCCTTGTCGGAAAAGAAGCTGTGCCGGTAGGCAAAATCGTGTTCCTCCCCCCTGATCTCCCAGCATTCCCCTTCAGCGTCGATATAGGCCGTTCTTACAACCACTTCCGCCATACTTCCATCAAAAGCGCCGGCGTTCATAAAGATGGCGCCGCCGATGGAGCCCGGTATCCCACAGGCGAATTCGAAGCCTGCCAGCTCCTCCCTGGCCGCATAGGCGGCGATCTCGTACAAGGGGACCCCGGCCGCGCAGATCAGGGAGTCGCCGGACCGCCTGATCCCGCCCAGTGAGGGTGACAGGAGGGCGGTTATTCCCCGGATCCCACGGTCGGAGACCAGGATATTGGTCGCCCGCCCGAATACAGAAAGTGGCCAGCCTTCCCTTGAGCAGAGCCGCCTTAACTCAATCAGACTTTCTATTGACCGAGGGATGACGAGCAGATCAGCGGGTCCTCCGGACCGAAAATAGGTCAGAGGGGCAAGTGGAGCTTCCTGGCGGACAAGCAGGCCGGCGATGGATCCGAGGGCCTGGCTGGCCTCTCGAAGCGGTAGATTCATTTCTTTTTTAGTCACTGTCAATACTCTCTTTAAGAAGGATCATAGATACGATCCGTAAGATCCTTCACGGGATCATGACCCATCTTTTGATGCCTGAAATTGATTGAGGCGAATTCCACAATGATGGCAAGGTTCCGGCCGGGCCGGACAGGAATGGTGACGGAGGGAACTTTCACGCCGAGAATCTCAGTGCTCTCCCCCCCCATACCGATCCTCTTATAGACCTTGCCCTCAACCCAAAACTCCATATTGATGACGAAGTCAATATTCTCCTGGATCTTCACCGACGAAACGCCGTAAAGTTCCTTGACATCGAGGATACCAAGCCCTCTTATTTCCAGCATATAGCGGATGTTGTCGGGCGCCTTGCCAAGCAGGGTCGTATCCGAGACACGCCGCACCTCAACCATATCGTCGGCAATCAAGCGATGACCGCGCTTCACAAGTTCCAGGGCCGTCTCCGATTTCCCGACCCCCGACTCTCCCAGGATCAGGACGCCCTCCCCCAGCACCTCTACCAGCACGCCGTGCAGGTAGGTCTTGGGAGCCAGTTCCACATTCAGATATTTGACTAGTGAACTGTAGATGTCGGCCGTCGCGTCACTGCTTTGCAGGATGGGGATCTCATATTGTTTGGCTGATTCCAGAAGTTCCGGGAAAGGCTTGTGATCCCGGGACAGGATCAGGCAGGGGATCCCCGTCGAAAACAGCTTGTCAACAGAAGCTTTTTTCTCTTTTGAAGGCAGTGATTCCAAGAAGGCCATTTCCATATTGCCAATCAGCTGTATGCGGTCGGCGCCGAAATGTTTGAAGTGGCCTGCCAGCTGCAAACCCGGCCTTGTCACGTCGGCAACTGAAATAAAGGTCTGGTCGATCTTGCCGAAATCACAGATGACCCTGAAGTTGAAGGCCTTGATGATTTTCCCCAATTCAACGCCGAATTTTTCCATGTTTCTTCCCTCTGGCAGAGCAATTTTACCTAAGTCTACATACGCGTGAATTATAACACAGGCGGAGGTAGGACTGGCCGGAAAAGCCTGTGGGGCAGGCCCCTTTTAAGTGCTTCCACCCCTAAAGTTGAACCCTGGAAGACAGGCCTCTCCCAGGCCACCTGCCACTTGCCAAAAGATAGAAGAAGGGCCCCCTCCGGTATCCGGAAGGGGCCCCTGTCTAGACCATCCTGCCTTTCAGGCAGATAAGGCCTAGCCGTTCAAATCCCTTCTCCTGCGTCTGGAGAGGCCAACCGATAGCGCGGCCAAGGCGAGGGGGATCATGAGGATACCCAGGTAGAAGTAAGTCGTTCTTCCTTCACCTGTCACCGGTACATCTTCCTCCCCACCTACCAGCTCATACAGGTTGGTGAATTCCAGGGCCTCCTCATCCGGATCCCGCACAATCTCCAAGACTCCCTTACCCATATCACGGATGCTAAGCGTCAGGAGACGTTCGTCGGTATCATAGATCAGGTTCTCACGATTGCCTTCCAGCTCACGGATAATGAAGATCCGTGTCTTGCCGGCATCGCCGAGATCAAAGGTCAGGGGCGCGAAGGGAATGGTCCCGTCGGCCTCGTTCTTTACCTTCTGCAAGAGCTTATAGGAGCTGTCGAGCAGTTCGAACTCGAACTCTCCCGCAGCAAGCTCCCCACCGACCACGGTCTTGGTGGCCAGGGGTGTGTAGCTGCCACTCGCCGAGTAGCTGTTTTCATAGACCAGATCGGCCAGATAATCAATCACGGCCTCCATAGTCCCATCCCCAAGGTCGGTCACCGTCACCTTGACATCCCGGACCAGGGGTGTCCCGTAGCTTATACCCGGGATGCCCCCATTCGCCTCCGTCACCTGGTAATTGAAGACCTTGCTGGCAGCCCCTCCCAGATCACCAAGCGTGTAAGTGATGGCAGGGAAATTGAAGGTCTTGGTTCCGTTGGCCGTGAAGGTCAGGCTGACTGTCGCGGGATCCGGCAGGGGCGTTCCCGCCGCCGCGCTCAAGGTGAACTCAAAGGTGTCGCTGAAGCTGCCGGTCCTGCCGGACAACTGCTTGGTCCCTTGGATAACCACGGACGTAGGATCAGCTGAGTAGCTGTTCTCATAGTTTAGGCTCGTCTGCGGTGTGACCACCGCGCTCAAGGTCCCGTCACCATTATCCGTTACGGTCACCTCGACGTCCCGCACATAGGGTCCCCCGTAGTAAATCCCCGGGATACCGCCGTGGATCTCCGTCACCTCGTAGGAAAATTCCTTACTGGAAGCACCGCCTAAGTGGGCAAGGGTATAGGTGATGGGCCCGAATTCAAAATCCTGGTTCCCGTTGGCCGTGAAGGTCAAGTTTTTTGTCGCCGTACTCGGCATAGGCGCCCCGACCTTGGGGGTCAAGATAAAGGTAAAGGTGTCGCTGAAGCTGCCGGTCCTTCCGGACAGCTCCTTGCTACCTGAGATGACCGCGGTCACCGGCGTGGCCGAATAGCTGTTTTTGTAGGCCAGGTTGGCCGTCTCATCGACCACGGCACTCAGGGTCCCGTTCCCCAGGTCGGTTACCGTCACCGTGACAGTCCGGACCAGGTTGCTATCATAGTCTATGCCCAAGATGCCATCGTCAATTTCCTCCACCTGGTAGGTAAAGGTCTTGCTGGCAGCCCCACCCAGATCGCCAAGCGTGTAGGTGATGGCAGGGAAGCTGAAGGTCTTGGTTCCGTTGGCCGTGAAGGTCAGGCTGGCCGTCGCCGGATCCGGCATAGGCGTTCCGGATGAAGCACTTAAAGTGAAGTTGAAGACATCACTGAAGTCGCCAGTCCTTCCGGACAATTGTTTGCTGCCTGAGATAACCGCGGTCACCGGCGTGGCTGAATAGCTGTTTTTATAAGCCAGGTCGGCCGTCTGATCGACCACGGCGCTCAAGGTCCCGTTCCCCAGGTCGGTCACCGTCACCTTGACAGGCCGGTCCAGGGGTGTCCCATAGTTTATGCCGGCAATGCCCCCGTTCTCCTCCGTCACCTGGTAGTTGAAGACCTTGCTGGCAGCCCCGTCCAGATCACTGAAGTTGTAAGTGATAGCAGGGAAGCTGAAGGTCTTGGTACCGTTGGCGGTAAAGGTCAGGCTGGCCGTCGCCGGATCTGGCATAGGCGTTCCCGTCACCGCGCTCAAGGTAAAGTTGAAGACATCACTGAATTCGCCTGTCCGCCCGGACAGCTGCTTGCTGCCCGAGATGACCGCCGTGGTAGAAGCGGCCGAGTAGCGGTTGACAAAGTCGACCGAGGCCGGGCTGACGGACACAGACAGAATCCCGTTCGCATCCTTGCTCAAGGTAACGGTCACTTGCCGCACCAGGTTGCTGTCGTAGATCATGCCCGGGATGCCCTCATCAAGCTCTGCCACCTGGTAGGTGAAGGTCTTGCTGGAGGCTCCGCCAAGATCAGTCAATATGTAGCTAATCTCACCGAAGGCAAAATCCTGGCTGCCGTTTCCGTTGAAGGTCAGCTGGTCCGTTACCTGGGGAGGCAGCTTGTCACCGGCTAAACTTGACAGGGTAAAGTTGAACACATCCGCTGGGCTTGTGCCCGTCCGCCCTGTCAATTGTTTCGTCCCGCCCAGAGTCACCTTGGCAACATTTACACGGTTAGTGACGACAACATCCTGATCCGGTCCATTCTGCGCCAGACTGATCTGGTTACCCGCACTCCCATTGACGGAGTAGGTCACAATGTAGGGAGGATCTTCCGCCGCCTCCACCACCGGATAAGTTCCAACATTCCAGACCTTCTTGATAAGCTTGACGGGATCGTCAGGGCTGATCGAATAGGTCTGACCGTCGATGGTTATGGTGAAGGCTTTCGTCGAACTGATCTCATCTCCCTGGGCATCCAACAGGATCTTGTCAAGCGTGACAAAGACTGGATTGACCTGGGGAATTTGGAAATAGTTGACGGAATCCACACCGTTCACATCCGTAAAGCTCATGGGGGTCGCCCCGTTTGTAGGCAGGAGACCGTCCGTATAGGGCGTATCCTCCGTAATCTTGATACGATAGGTGAGTTGTTCAAACTTGATATCCCCTGTCCCGCTCTGTGTCAGAGAGGGGAAACTCCAGGTAAGCTTATGCTCGTCACCGTCGTAAACGGCGGTGCCGCTTGTCTTCGTGATTGTTCCCGTCTGGACAAAGCCAGAAGCCATAGGATCCGTCACCACGGCGGTGGCAACTGGTGAACCCAAAAGGCCCGCAATCTCCTGGAAGACGGCATTCAAGCCGGCGGCATCCGAGGCATAGGCTTTCCCCGGCGCCGTCTCGTTCAAGGTGGCCTGGCCCTCCGTCCCGGCATACATACCGATGGTGTAAAGATTGTAACCATCCAAACGGGCGATGGCCCCCTCCGCAATGGTGCTGTTGGGGGAACTGTATTTGTAATTTACCCCACCCTGAGTCAGGGCAGTATTACCATCACTGACAGTTGATTCGTAATTGAAACGGCTCTTGGCCAGATCCTTTCTGGATAGCTTCGTATCGGAATAGAAATCCGCCACGGTCGGGGTATTGATCGCGTAGCTCCGGTTGGGCAGACCGTCTGAGAAGAGGACAATGGTCCTCTTGGTCGCGCCAGAAGCAGAGAGTATGCTTCTGGCCCGGGCTATCCCGGCCTGGGTATGGGTGAAGCTGCTGGCACTGAGCCCGTTGATACCGGCAATCAAATCACTCCTTTTATCATTACCCAGAAGTGGTTGTACAGTGGAGACCGTGTTATTGAACTTGACAATAGCTATCCTCGTATTGACCGGATCCTCGTTCATAACCGCATTGATGAAGCTTCTGGCGGCCTCCTTGGCGTAATACATACGATCCTCGGGCATATCTGGTATGTCATAACCCATACTGCCGGAGACGTCCATGACCAGGACGATGTCGGACGTGACGCTCTTGGGACGGCCGGCGACACGCAGGGTGATGTCCCATTCATTGACCTTTCCGGACACCAGGGCGGCCGTCTTGGTCATCCTGACCTGGCCTGGGGCCAGGCCGGACTCCGGCACAAGGTCCGGATCCACTACCTCCGGAGAGGTTGTCGGCGTGCCGTTTGACAGGATGGACATACCGCCCGAGAAAGAGGCCGGACGACTATAGCGCCAGGCGGCCCGTGCCTCCGTCGGATCCTTATCATTCTTCTGTGGTACCGGTTCTTCCGGTTCCTGCGTCATCGGCTCAGCTGTCACTGCATCGTCGCCGTTTTCCGACTCATCCGCATAGACCTTGTTAAAACCGATGGAACTAAAGAGTAAAACTAGTGTTAGTAATAGGGCGATTGCCTTTGATGTGGTTTTCATTTTGAACCTCCCGACCCCTCTCAGGGTCTGAATCAAGCCGGATAAAACCGGTTATAGGTAATCATCTTTACCGGGAGCGTCGGACTGCAAACAGGGTCTGAGTCCCAATGACGGACCCTTGTGGCACGAGGTAGACGGGTACCTGACACCTTTGATGAATTTTGGCAATTAGGTCTGTCTGGCAACAGAGGGGCGCAACTGGAGCCCAGTCCTCCGGTTGGCCTCTAGGTGTGCGTTTACCCTGGTAAAGCCCGCCGTCAACAAAACAGAATCTCATGTCCAGCCTTCATAAATTCATCGAGGCTGCTCCTAAAATATAGTTCATATTTATACAGATGTCAAAATCTGTAACATTATCGATATTGAGGGCAGTAAAAATCTTTCCGGACCATAACTAAACGCTTATAAGCCCTCTGTATCAATAGTTACCTTGTTCATACTAATTCTATATCAAGTCAACTATTTATTAACTTAGTGACACTCATTTTAAATGAGCCTCACTAATTCAACTTATAATAACACTATAATTTCACATAGTTGGCATAATTATTCATCATTTATCCTATTTTATTTTCTTAGCTCCCAGGCCCTTCCCATTTAGGAAAAACAAGGAAATCAGACTGTCTTTGCTGGCCCCCTGTATTCCTTGAAACGGCCTGTCCCCCGTGCTTGTGATACAATAACAACACTCAATCGCAAGATTACATTTTGCTGAAGGGAGATGAAGGATATGCTATTTGAGGAAATCATCGGAGCCTTCACAGGTCAAAACAGAAGAAACCGCCGCCGGCAAGTGACGGTTGGTGTCCTGCTTGGCAGTTTGACAGGCGCCGTTCTGGGAGTGCTTTTTGCCCCGCAGGCCGGAAGTGAAACTCGTGAGCAGCTGAAGGAAACGGCTGTCAAGGGCGCGAAAGCAGCCAAAGAATATTCTGTGATCGCTGGCAAGAAGATCAAGGAAAAGGCCGAAGAGACAGCTGAGACCGTCGCAAAGAAGACCAGGGAACTGGCTCGTGAGGCGCGTCGGAAGGCCAAAGAGACTGCGGAAGATCTGGCAGAAGAGGTTGAAGACTCCACTGACGAAGAATAAGCAATAATGGCAGCCTTTTGTGCCTGAGGCACAAAGCTTGGGAGAGGAGTAGTCTATGGCCATTACGCTACTTGAGGCCAGTATCCCGCTTAGTACACTGGTTTATGTTTTACTTGGAGCCGGAGGGACTGTCGCCTTGATCGCGCTTTCCATTTTTCTCTTCAAGGCGGCCTCCACAGTTGGAAACCTTGGCAAACTCATCAAGGAGATTGCGCCCGATGTTGAGGAAACAGTCGAGCAGCTGCCTGCAGTAACCTCCAATATCGAGGTTGTTACCGGCAATCTCATCGATATTACGGACGATCTTGCCGATTCCATACCTGAGGTGCTCGACCACGTGGAAGTTATTACTGGAGCCGTCAGCGAATCGGTCGACTCACTTTCATCCATTATCTCCGGCTTGACCGGGGGGGCCGGCGCGCTTTTTGGTAGCAAACGTCGCAAATCAGCGGATCCCAGCACAACCCAAAGTATTATCGCCATCGCTGGCGCCATCCTCGGTCTCATAAACAAGAGTAAGGGAAAAAATAAGAAGAAAAAGAAGAAATAGGGCCAAAGCAAAACCGCCGTCCTCTTCAACGGAGACGGCGGTTTTTTTATCTAGTCTTCCGACTCCGGCAGGGGGTCGCTGGCCAAACCCGCCTCTTCCAACTGTCCCCTGAGGGTTGGCAGGTGGGTCTCACCGGGGTATTTCCCGGCAAAGACCAGGGTTACATTCTCTTCTTCCAGACGTTCCTTCAACTGATTGACAAAAACGGGAAAATCCGGATTAACATCCAATTCCGCCTTGTATTGGTCCGAAAATGACCTGAAGTCAAGTCGGCCTTCGTGATAAGCCTTTCGTATCCTGGTGCTCGGCGTGATGGCCTTCGCCCAGTCACTCAGGGCCGCTTTCTCCTTGCTGACGCCGCGGGGCCAAAGCTGGTCGACCAGAATCCGGTCGCCGTCGGAAGCCTGAGCCGGATCGTAGACGCGTTTCCACTTCAAAGTATTCATCATGATCCTCCCTTCGCTATAGGTTCATCCTTGCGCCCAGTATAAACCCGCTGCAAGATAGCCAGGAGGCGATTTGGTACACAAAAGCAGATCCCGAAAGCTTTTAAAGGGCTGCGTTCATTTTCTTCCAGTAATGCCGGAAATAAGGATTTCCCTTGATACGGGCCTTTTTGCCCTCCGCCAACTTCAGGTATTCTTCCCGTAAGCTGCTTTCCTCTTCCAGGGATCCCTTGATCAGGTCAGCCAGCTGCCGGTCATCGACCATCTCAGGATTCAAGTCACTTAGTTTGTCAAAAAATTTGCCTTCCAAGCGGTCACGGTCTCTTTTATAGGCCCCGGCGTCTATCCTGTTCTCCAGGACGGCCCGGTGGATGGCCTCCCGTTCCTTCCAGGCAGCGATCGCCTCCTGTGTTTCATTTTCACTAAAAGACAGGTTTTCGCCTTCCACAAGAAAGTAGGGTTTGAAAAGGCCAAGGCAGGCCGGACAGCCTCCACTTATCCAGTAGCTGTCCAGGGTCCTCCTCTCCCCTTCTTTATGAGGAGCCCCTTCCGCTTGGGCCAGGGAGGCCACATAGCTACCTGTCGTCTGGTCGCCGAAGAGGAAACCCGCATGCATGCAGGGACTGGAAACAGAGCTGGCGCGGTAGGACTTCCTCTCGTATGCCGGTGTATGGCTACGCAGGATATCCAGCATGGTACCCACATCTATCCGGCCTTTGGCCTCCCGCAGGGCTGCCTCACTTCGGGCCTGTCTTTTTTTGGAAGCGCTGAAATAAGTGAAGATGGGTTCTGTATAGCAGCGGGCAAAATGGAAGTCCTCCTCACCCTTGCACCAGCCTTTCTCGATGGCGTGTGAGATCAGGTCCGGGTGGGACAGATCGTATTCCCGCCCTATAGAGAGTCGGTTGGAGATGCTGTAGACATCCTTAACCCGGAGGGCCGCCCAGTAGATGCCGGCCGTCTCCAGGACCCAGGCTTGGCTTCTGTCTGCAATCAGGAAAGAATTGTGATAGGTGAATTTTTTCTCGTAGCCACAATTGCCTCCCTGCCCATAGCGTTCAAGCAGGCCGGTCAGCAGTTCAATGGCCTCCCCGCAATCCCTGCAACGTTCCAGGGCCAGACGGAGCATATCCATACCGAGCAGGCTATCCTCCCCTTTCGCTTCCTTGGTAAAAACCGCCTCATTCCCGATATTGAGACCATATTCATTGCCTCCCATCTCCGCCCCCCACATCCAGTGAGGTTTCAAGAGAAGCACCTCATAGGTCTCATCAGCCTGATCAATTTCGATATAGCTACATTTCAACCTTGCGCCAGGCGGATATTTGCGGCCAGGTACCCTTACCGTGATAAGGCATTCATTGGGCTGGCGGTCACTGTTCTTGGCGAAGATAGTATTAGACCCCGCAGTCGAATTACCCAGGGCTACCATGGTGTCACACATTTTCTCACTCCTTCCCATTTCAATAATAGTAAAAGGCTTTTCAATTAGATCTGTCGTCCTTACGACTTATCGTCCTTATGCTTGCAATCCTCTTCTTTCCAGGAAGGCAGTCCAGTCATCAAAGATGGCCCGCAGGTCCCTGTCCAGGTAGGAAAGGGCCCTGAGCCTTATGGCGTCGGGTACACCGTAATAGGCATCGGCGATCGATCCCGTAATGGCGGCCAGGGTATCACTGTCCCCGCCAAGGGAGATGGCCGTGCGTATGGCATCCTCAAAGGAAGTGGATTCAAGAAAGCACTGGATGGCTTGGGGGACGGTCTCCTGACAACTCTCATTGAAATGGTAGTGGGGCCGGATTTCGTCAATTCGAAAGTCCAGATCATAGTAGTCACGGGAGAGGGCTTCACGGATCTCCTCCTTGGAGGCGGCCTTCCGGGCCATAAAGATGGCGAGGCTGGTGGCCTCGGCACCCTTGATGCCCTCCTTGTGATTGTGGGTAATTGCCGTCAGGGTCCGCGCGATTTGCCTGGCTTCCTCCTCGGAACCAGCCACATAGGCCGCTGGACTAACACGCATGGCTGCCCCATTACCGTAACTGCCATAGGGTTTGGGATCTGGGCTGACAATCCATCGATGAAACCTGACCCCATAACCACAAGCGGGATAGCGTCGGCCAATCGTCTGCATATGCTGAACAGCCAACTGGGCCAACCGGTCGTGAAAATCCTGGTCAAAGCCCTCCTGAGGACCAGCCTCCACCGCGTCCATGATGGCCTGGCCGAGCGCCAGCGTCATAATGCTGTCGTCTGTCACAAAGCAGTCCTCAGTAAAGAGGTCAAAATCCTTGCTCTTGTGATTGTTGAATTCAAAGCGCGAGCCGACAAGGTCGCCGACAATTGCCCCCAGCATCAGAGCCACCTCCCCTTCCCACTTATTGTAACAGGGGAAAGATCAGCTCACACTCGGCATCTTGCTCTCAATGAATTGGACATAAAAGACAGCGGCCAGCATGATCAGGCTTCCCAGGATCTCCTTCAAGCTGAACCGCTCATTCAGGATGATTGCACCACCCACTACGGCAAAGACAGCCTCCAGCCCCATAATCAAAGAAGCTACAGTGGAATGACTGTCCTTTTGCGCGACTATCTGCAAGGTGTAGGCGATGCCGCAGGAAAAGATTCCGGCGTAGAGGAGGGAGGGCAAGGCCGGCCTCAGGGAGATGAGATCTAGCCTGTACTCGAGGATAAGGGCGGGAAGGATGGAAAGGACGGAAGCAATCGCAAATTGAGCCGCGCTCAAGGCCAGGGCGTCAACCTTGGATCCGTACCGCTCAATGGTGATAATGTGCAGGCTGAAGCCGATCGAGCCTATCAGCAGAAGCCAGTCGGCGGTGACGAAGCGGCCGCTGTCAGCATAGGTCATCAGATAGAGACCAATGCAGGCAGCGACGACGGCCAGCCAGTGATGGAGGGTCACCTTGCGGCCGAAGACCTGGCTGATGATGGGGACAAAGACAATATAAAGACTGGTAATGAAGCCCGATTTTCCCGCGCCGGCAGTCACCAGGGCATATTGCTGGAGGGAGCTGGCCACAAAAACAATGAGGCCAATAAGCAGGCTGGTCAGGAAGAAGGTCCTGTCAAGCCTGGGCTTTCGCACAATAAGGAAGGGCAAGAGGACCAGGACACCAATGCCATAACGGATGGCGTTGAAGGTGAAGGGCCCCAGGTACTCCATACCGGCCGATTGGGCAACAAAGGATGACCCCCACAAGAGGGCGGTCACCAACAATAATAGATGGGCTTTCTTGCTTTTACCCACAGCCAAAGGATCCCTCTCCCCTACGTACGACCTCCTGCCGGCAGGTCTATCCTGTCTCAAAACTACATGCTTCTGAAGAAGGCGTAGTTCTCCTCCTCAATTTGGGTCAGGGATGGCATGGGGAAGAACTTCTCGGTATTGGCGTCCATAAACATGAGGCCGGTCGAGATCGAGCGATAGGACTGTCTGCTCAGGGCATTGTGCAGGGCCAGACCTTTGAGCAGATTATTAGGCTTGGATTGCAGATCCAGGATGGCTTCCCTCAACTTGGCCGGATGGATGCCGACAATGGGTGAGGGGGCGAAGGGGCTTCGCGTGAACCGATCCATAAAGACCTTCAGGTTAAAATTCATCTCCATATAGGCGAGGCGGGGGACACTCAGGAGTTTGTTGCCTCCCGTGAGATACTTGCCGTAGTCGTGCATATCCATCCGCGCCAGGGCGATCATGCTGAGGGGGGCGATTTCCATAAAAATCTTGAATTCCTGGCAATGCTCCGGTGGCACATAGGGGCCTTCCTTCAGCTCATAGTGGGTTCCATCGGGATTGCCAAGATAAAGGGACTGGATGGCATTGATTTCAACGTGTTCCAGAACCCTGTAGGCAGACACATACTTGGTGGCCTTGGGCCTCCCGTCCGCATGCGCCACCAGGCCCTCCAGGGCCTCATCTATGTGGAAGTAGGGATGGCGGTAATTGACGTCCAATTCCGCAAAGATGATCTTACCCTCATAGTGGCTGGTGGATCCATAACTGTAGCGCACCACAAAATCCTTGGGCTCCAGCTGGGACAGCAGGATGGCCTCGTTGGGGTAAAGCACCATATAAAGATGGGGTTGATAATCCATATTAAACCGCTCCTCGCAAATTTGGACACTGAAAGATAATTATAGCCTAAATCGGGGAACTTGTTCAAAGCATGGGCGCAATGACCAGGGCCACCATAGACATGAGCTTGATCAGAATGTTCAGAGCAGGACCGGATGTGTCTTTAAAGGGGTCACCCACCGTGTCGCCAACCACAGTCGCGTTATAGGCTTCCGTGTTACTGTGCAGCTCATCATCCGCCTCCACGGTTTTTTTGGCATTATCCCAGGCGCCTCCCGAGTTGGACATAAAGATGGAAAGGCAGACCCCGGACAGGGTCGCCCCGACCAGGAGGCCGAGGAGCATCTCCTTGCCCCCCCCAAAACCCACCAGCACAGGGGCCAGAAGCGCAAGCAGGGCCGGAAGGATCATTTCCTTGAGGGCCGACTTGGCGCTGATATCGACGCAACGCCCGTAGTCGGGCTTTTCCTTCCCTGACAGGATCCCCGGCATCTCACTGAATTGCCGGCGGACTTCACGGATCATCTCATAGGCGGATTTACCGACCGCGTTCATGGTCATGGCCGAGAAGAGGAAGGGGATGACAGCCCCGATGAAGGTTGCCACCAGGATATAGGGGTTTGTAATTTCGGCCAGATCGATGCCCGCCGCTACCTTGAAGGAAGAAAAGAGGATGATTGAGGTCAGGGCCGCCGAGCCAATGGCAAAACCTTTGCCGACTGCTGCGGTCGTATTGCCGACGGCATCCAGCTTATCGGTGATATTCCGGACACGGGCAGGGAAACCCGCCATTTCCGCCAGGCCTCCCGCATTATCCGCGATGGGTCCGTAAGCGTCGACAGCAAGCTGAATCCCAAGGGTTATCAGCATGCCCGTTGAAGCAATCCCGATCCCGTAAAGGCCGGCGGCAAGGTAGCTTCCCAGGACCGCGGAGCCAACAATCAGAATGATGGGAAAGGTGCTTTTCATCCCCACACTGATCCCGGTGATGATATTGGTCGCGGCACCGGTGTGGCTGGCACTGACTATGGACTCGACCGGTTTGCGTTCCGTACCGGTGTAGTATTCGGTGATCTGACCCACCAGGATACCCGCTGCCTGACCGATGAGAGTTGCCCCGACCAAGTGCCATTTACCGAAGTTGCCAGCTTCGCCGAAGGAGGCATCCCCGATAAAAAAATAAAAGAGGAGGAGGACAAAGGCAAAGGCCAGGAAAGAGGCAATCAAGCTGGCCCCATTGAGTGCCTTCTGCGGGTCGGCCCCTTCCTTGACACGTACAAAGAAAGATCCAACAATGGAAGCCAGGACTCCAAGTCCGGACAAAAGGAGGGGCAGGAGCAAGAGCTTGATTCTCAGGTCCAGATCAGCGCCGGGGACCGTGACGGCAAGGACCATACAGCCAACAATGGAGCCCACATAGGATTCGAAGAGATCGGCGCCCATACCTGCCACGTCACCGACATTGTCACCGACATTGTCGGCGATGACAGCCGGGTTCCTGGGATCATCCTCGGGGATACCGGCTTCGACCTTGCCAACCAGATCTGCCGCCACGTCCGCGGCCTTGGTGTAGATTCCCCCACCGACCCGGGAAAAGAGGGCAACGGAAGAGGCCCCCAGGGAAAAGGCAGTGCACATGGGCAGGATCTCGGCGCTAAGGACTGCCTCATCAATAATATTGAAACGGCTCAAGGCGAAATAAAAGACCGCAAACAGGCCAACCAGGGCCAGGCCGACCACCGTCATTCCCATAACGCTACCCCCGGCGAAGGCAACGTTGAGGGCCCCGTTCAAGCCATGATCATTGGCCGCCTGTGTTGTCCTGGCGTTGGCTTTCGTCGCGATCCGCATACCAAAATAGCCAGCCAGGGACGAGGCCAGGGCACCCAGGATGAAAGCCACCGCCTGGAGCCTTAGGAAACCCGTGTTTGCCAAAAATAAAAGAATGGAGACCGCGAGGACGAAAGGCAGCAAATAGACATATTCACGGCGCAGAAAGGCACTGGCGCCTTCGCTGATATGACCACTGATCTCAAGAAGGCCTTCGTCGTTCACCTCTTGACGTCTTACCCATCTTGCACGTAAGAGGGCATAGAGTAGAGCCAATAATCCGCTTGATAAAACAAGGAACGAGAGTTTGTATTCCATAATTCCGCCAACATCCCTATTCTATTGTGAATGAGCATAACCAGTACGCACAATTAACAGACGCACAGTATACAGGATATTGTGGATTCTATCAATACAGCAAGAAAAGTCGACTTCGAAAATCAGGGGGTCACGGTATAGGTCAGGCCGCCGGTGTCGATTCCCGGCAGGAGCGCCTCCCAGCCTTGAGGGGCCAGGTCCCGGACAGCCGCGAGGGCAGCCTCCGCCTCTTGCTCAGAACCTGCGAACAAGCCCATAAGCGAAGGTCCGGCACCGGACAAGACAACGGATGAACAGCCTTGATCAAGCAGGATTTTTTCGATCTCATCGTAGCCTTCAATCAAGCCCCGCCGATAGGGTTGGTGAAGGAAATCCTTACTGCCTTGCTCCAGCAAATCGGGGCGGCCATCCGCCAGTCCCTGTATAAGGAAGCCAAAGGAGGCAATCTGTTCCACCGCCTCCCTGTGAGGAAGGGTGCCGGGCAGGACTGACCGGGATTCCGCCGTTGACAGTTCAAAGTCGGGTACAAGTAGGAGGGGGTGAATCCTCTCATGGCAGGCCAGTTTCGTAAAGGCAACCGAGACGCCAAGCTTCTTTGATAAGACCAGGCCACCGAAAAGGGCGGGCGCGACATTGTCCGGATGCCCCTCCAGGGCCGTCCCCAGGGCCAGGAGCTCCTCCCGCCCGCAAGTGGCTCTGTGGACGAGCTGGGCCGCCGCCAGGCCTGCCAGGGCACAGGTGGCGGAGGAGCCTAGACCGCGCGCGATGGGGATATCTCCTGCAAAATTGACCTCCACTGCGGGCAGGTCAACCCGCTTATCCCTCGCGTAGAAGGCATAGGCGAGGGCCAGGGAAGCCTGTTCAAAGGGAAGGCTCTTCGCCCAGGACTGGAGCTCTTGGGGCGAAAGGGGGCCGGACCTGGTATCCCATACGATAACCGCCTTGTTATAGAGCTTCAGGGCCAGACCCAGGCAATCATAACCGGGGCCAAGATTCCCGCTGCTGGCGGGGATGCAAATCTCAAATACCTTCATCCTTCTCTCCGATCAGGGCCAGGATGGCAGCCTCCATCTGAGGAGCGGAAAGCCGGAGCCTCTCCTGGGGCTGACTGGCCATCATTTCCCCGATGCTTTCTGGCAAAGGCCCTCCAAGAAGCCCTTGCATATGCAGGATTTGCTCCTCCATGCCAGGCGGACAGTCCTGACCCAGGGCGGCCAGGACACTGGGAATGAACTTGTAGGGACTGGCTGTGCTGACGATAAGGCGGGGAAGGCCGGAAGTCTGACAAAAAGCCCCCCGGGCCGCGACAGCCGTGTGCGGGTCAATCAGATAGCCGAAGTCCTCATAGACCGTCCTTATGGTGCTATAGACCTGTCCTTCATCCGACCAGCTGGTGTCAAGGTCAAGACGGGCAGGGTCGAACTGGAAAAGGCCCTCCTTTTTCAGTCCTTCCATGAGCCGGCCTATGGTCTTCCCTTCACCCGTCAGCAGGTGGAGGTAGCGCTCCAGATTGCTTGCAACCAGGATATCCATGGAGGGTGAGCTTGTTTTCAGGAGCTCACGCCTCCTGTCGCAAACACCGGTAGTCAAGAAATCAAAGAGGACCTTGTTGCTGTTGGAGGCCAGATGGATCCTGTCCAGGGGGAGGCCCATTCCCTTGACATAGCGGGCGGCCAGGATATTACCGGCATTACCGCTCGGGACGATCACGGACAGGGGATCCCCATAGTTCTCAACGGTCCGGAAGTAGGCGTAAATATAGTAGACCATCTGAGGGATCAGCCGGCCAATATTGATGGAGTTGGCCGAGGTCAAACGGATGGACCGATCTGCCAGGCCCTTCCCGAATCCCTGGTCCTGCATAAGGTCCTTGACCTGGCGCTGACAATCGTCAAAAGTCCCCTCCAGGGCGAAGGCCCTTACGTTGGCTTCCTTGTTGGTGAGCATCTGCCTTTCCTGCAGGGCACTCACGCCTTCGTGGGGATAAAAGACAGCGACCCAGCTATCCTCCACCCCGGAAAAACCTGTCATGGCCGCTTTGCCCGTATCACCTGATGTGGCGGTCAGGATCAGGAAACGGTCTCTGACCCCCTGAATCCTCCTGGCTTCGGTAAAGAGCTGGGGCAGGCATTGGAGGGCCAGGTCCTTGAAAGCCAAGGTCGGACCATGCCAGAGTTCCAAGACGGCCGTCTCCTCATCAAGCCGGTGGACGGGCGCAATCCTGGGATCATCAAAGTTTCCACCGTAGCTTTTCTCAAGTATCTTCCGGATGGCTTGCGGCGAATAATCGCTGAGAAAGAGGGAAAAAAGTCTTTCCGCCAAGCCCTCGTAGCTGTCTTCACACCAGGAACTGAAATCAACTGAGGGCAGGGTCTCCGGCACGAAAAGGCCCCCGTCCGGCGCCAGGCCGGCAAGGATGGCCTCGGAGGCCGTAACCTTGAAAGCTTTTGAGCGTGTGCTGACGTATAGCATTGTTTATGATTTCTCTATGATGACGTAACCCCGGTCATAGAAATCCAGGGCTTCTCCGACCGGAAGCCGGGCCTCACGTCCCCTGTTCTCCACCGGGCTACGGAGATAAAACTCCGCCTCCCTTTCCCTGGAAAGATCCTCTTTGGGCCTGTCCCCTTCGAAATAGAAGAGGGGTGACGAGCGCCATACATCAAAAAAGTCCGCCCAAAGGGCATGCGCCGTCGAATACATCCCCCCGCCCAAGCCGGAGAAGGCCAGTTGCCCCACCACATCACCCTGGAGCTGGACCTGATTCAAGAGGCCGTCGGTCCAGGCCAGTGAATTGTTTTTTTCAAGGGCTGTCGGTAGGACAGACAGGCTATAGCAGGAAGTTTCCTGGACCAGGGAGGCAATCAGCTTGAGCTTCCGGCCGCCATCCCTGGCCCAGGCAAAATCCTCTGCGGAGAGCCTGCTGATCCCGACGGTCGGAATAGTATGCTCCCGGATCTTCTGCTCAAGGATCATAGAGGCCAGAATGGCAATTTTCCTTCTGGCATCATAGCCCTCCAGGTCATCGGTTGGGTCTTCTTCCAGGACACCCAAATCCCTGGCTTCCGCCCTGACCACTTCCGCTTCCCTTCCCTTGCCAAGTTCCGTCAGCATGTAATTGGTGGTTGCGTTCAGGATGCCAGCAAGTGAGGCGATGATATTGAGCTCCCTGATCTTGCTCAAGGGATCGATCAGGGGGATACCGCCTGCCACGGCTGCCTCAAAACGGAAATGGGAGCCGGTCAGACGGGCGGCCTCCTGCAACTCAAAAAAGCCCGAGGCGATGGCCGCCTTGTTGGCACTGACCACTGCCTTGCCTTTTTCCAGCAGAAGACGGTTATAGGTCAGGCCCTTTTGCCCGTCGCTCATGACCTCAAAGACGGCCGCGATCGAATCATCCTGCAGGATTTCATCAAAGGAATCCGTCAAGGGCAGCTTGTCACAGAGAGGGATCCGTTTTTTGCCCAGATCCCGGACAAGGATTTTTTTGACCTGGATCCCCTCGTCCAGCCGCGCTTCGAAAGCGGCCCTGTTTTTTTCCAGAAGCTGGTAGACCCCTTGGCCGACTGTCCCAAATCCTAAAATCGCTATCTCCATCAATCAGGCCTCCCTGGCTATTTCCAGATCCCTCTTTGGTGAAGGGACCACTTTGTCCTGATCTGATTCATCGTCCGAAAAGAAGCGCTCATAAAGGGTTTGAACCGCCAGCTTATACTGATGGTTCTCAATCCCCACGATAATATTGTTCTCACTGGCCCCCTGGGTAATCATCCGGATGTTCACCCCTGCCCTGCCCAGGGCACTGAAGACCATCCCCGCGATTCCGGGCTTGTAGGCCATGTTCTCCCCGACTACGGTAATGAGGGCCAGGCTGGTCTCGTAAGTGATCTGGTCGGGCTTGCAGTAAAGGTTTATCTGCTCGACCATCTGTTTGAGCTCCTGGCTGTCATCGATTTGGAAGATGACGGATATGGTGTCCTGGGAGGTGGGCATGTGGTGGATGGTAATCTTATGGGCTTCAAAGATAGTACAGATCTTCCGCATGAAGCCGTATTCCTGGTTTTTGCCGTATTTGTCCAAATGGATGACCGTGAAGTCCTTTTGCCCGGCGATCCCCGTCACCAGTTGGGTCTTGGAGGACTGGCCGACACGGATAATGGTTCCCGCTTCTTCGGGAAAGTTGGTGTTCTTGATATGGAGGGGGATCCCCGCCTCCCTTGTCGCCGCGATGGCATCGCCCTGGATGACCTGGGAATCCGAATAGCTCAGCTCACGCAATTCGCTGTAGCTGAGGGACTCTATCGGCAGGGGATCGTCCACCAGCTTGGGGTCGGCCGCCATATAGCCAGCCACGTCTGTCCAATTTTCGTAAAGGTCGGCCTTCAAGGCAGCGGCCAGAATGGCGCCTGTGATGTCAGACCCTCCACGGGGAAAGGTGACAATCTCCCCCTGGGCCGTCGCCCCATAAAAACCGGGAACGACAATTCCCCGCCCCTTGTCCAGCTTCTCCAGAGCCAGACTTGCCAGCAACTTGGTCGTCGCCTTCCCATCATACTTCCTGTCGGAATCAAAGCGGATCAGATCCCAGGCGTCCAGAAATTCATAACCCAGGTAGGCTGCCATCAGGAGGGCATTGAGGTACTCACCCCGGCTCACGACATAGGCCTCATCCGCCCCGGTTGCCAGGGCCCCGCTGATCTTGTCCAGCTCTTCTTCCAAGGGCAGATTCAAGTCTAATTCAGCCTGGATCTTCCGGTATCTATCGGCGATCTGTTCAAATATCTCAGTGGTGTCAAGCTGCTCCCGGGAGAGCTGGTAGCAAAGGTAAAGCGTGTCCGTGATCTTGAAATTATCCCCGGGGTGCTTGCCTGGTGCAGAAACCACGACAACCCGACGCCTTTTATCCGCCTCGACGATTTCTTTAACTTTTTGGAATTGGAGGCTGTTGGCGCAAGAGCTTCCCCCGAATTTCACCACGATCAAATTGCTCATCATCATTCACCCTATACGCATATTATTGAGTAAAGCGTATTGTCTCACAGTTTACTGGATTGGGGATACATGTCAATGAGCGGCTTTTACCGGCAAGGCCCTCCGGCCGGTCTTTTATTCAGTGTCCTGGCCGATTTCCGCCAGAAGCTGGCGTCCCTTTTCCGTGATCTGATAGCTGGTCAAGAGCGAAGAACCACAGCGGGCTGCCATGGGGCAACTGAAACAGCTGGCGGCACAGCCGGTCTCCAGTTCTTCGTCGGCAAGGTAACCCATCCGTATCAATTGCCGGATCGCCTGGTCCAGTACGGGTTCCGTAATACCGGATTCCGCCGCCAGCTTACGTCTGGAAAGCCGCTTGTCACTCGCTATCGCGGCCAGGATTTCTTTTAACATAGGGCCTCCTTTAGCTGAATCCCAACAGGCTCCCGACCTGGAAAATCAGGACGGCGGCAAACCAACCGATAGCAAAGGTGTAGAGAGCCATAAAGAGCGGCCAGCGGATGGACTTGGTTTCCTTGCCCACGATACCCAAGGTCGCGGCACAAGGCGTATAGAGCAGGACCATGACCATGTAGGCCAGGGCGGTCAGTTGGGTGAAATTCTGACGGATGGCATCGACCAGTAGCTGCCCCTCTTCCATATACTGGCCGGCATAGAGCATCCCCAAGGTCCCGACGACCGCCTCCTTGGCGGGAATACCGGCAAAGAGAGCCACCGCCTCCTGCCAGGTGCCAAAACCCGCCAGGTTGAAGAGGGGGACCAAAAAGCTTCCGATCCTGCCGAGCAGGCTATCCTGGCTGTAGGGTTCGGCCGAGGCCGGGAGTACGGCCAGGACCCACATAAGGGTGACAACCAGGAAAATGATGGTTCCCGCCTTCTTTACAAAGCCCGACAGGTTATTCCACATATTGCGGAGTACATTGCGGCCGGTAGGAATCCGATAGGGGGGCAACTCCATAATGAAAAAGGAGGATTCTCCCTTGAAGAGGGTCTTATTGAATAGCTTGGCCAGGATGAGGGCCACCAGGATACCCAGGGCGTAAAGACTGAAGAGGATCAAGCCTCCCTGCCTGGGAAAGAAGGCCGCGATGAAGATGGAATAAATGGGAAGCTTGGCGCCACAGGACATGAAGGGCGCGATCAGCATGGTAATCATGCGGTCCTTCCTGCTGTCCAGCGTCCGGGCTGACATGATACCCGGCACATTGCAACCAAAGCCGATGATCATGGATATGAAGGATCTGCCCTGAAGTCCGAATTTCCGCATTAGATCGTCCCAGACATAGGCGGCCCGGGCCATGTAGCCACTGTCCTCCAGGAGGCCAAGAAGCAGGTAAAGGACGGTGATGAGGGGGACAAATTCAAGGACGGCGCCGACCCCATTGACGACTCCATCGATCAGGAAGGCGACCAGCCAGCCGGGCGAATTGAGCGAGAGGAGGAGCTTTTCGAAAAGCCCGCCCAGCCCGTCCACAAGTTCAGCGGCCCAGCCTCCCAGAAGTCCCTCACCGACAACAAAGGTCAGCTGGAAGACAGCCAGCATTATGACCGCGAACAGCGGAATTCCCAGGTATTTATGGGTGACCAGCCGATCGATCCTGTCCGTCAGCGTAACCGCCTCCTCTTCTGGCCGAAGGACCGTCTTCTCGGCCAAGCCGTGGGCGAAGGCATAACGGGAATCCACAATCTCCAGCTCGAAGAGATCGCTGCTGTGAAATTTGTAAAAGATTTCAATAGCCTCAAGAACAGACTCCTTCAAGGGCAGTTTCTTGAGCTTGTCCAGGAGGAAGCTATCACCCTCTACCAACTTGATGGCTGTCCACCGGATGGGATAGGGCAGGGCCTCCCCTTCCAGCAACTCCTCCATATGATCAATATGATGGGCCACCGTGGAATTGTAGACCAGGGGGGAGCTGGATCTTTTCTGCCCTTCCATTTGTTCATCAACAGCCCGAAGCAAGGCATCCCTGCCCTCGCCCCGGTGGGCAACCGTCTTGATAACAGGGGCGCCCGTCAGCTCCGCCAGCTTATCAAGGTCAAACTCGATTTTCTTTTTTTCTGCCTCATCCGCCATATTGAGGGCGATGACCAGTTTTTTATCCATCTCCAGCAACTGAGTCGTCAGATAAAGACCCCGTTCGATATTGCTGGCTTCAATTACATTGATGATGATATCCGCGTCGCCAGTCAATATGTAGTCCCTGGCCACGATCTCATCTTCGGAAAAAGCTCCCAGGCTGTAAATACCGGGCAGGTCAATCACCTGGTAAAATTCACCCTCATATTGGAGGCTACCCTCCTTTTTCTCAACGGTTACCCCCGGCCAGTTCCCTACATGCTGTGTTGCCCCCGTCAGGCGATTGAATAAGGTGGTCTTGCCGCTGTTGGGATTGCCGACCAGGGCGATGCGCTTTTCTTTTTCCATATGATTGAAATCCTGCTTAATCTTCCAAAGTTGACACGTGATCTAATAGGCTTTACCAGCCTTCGGCTTCCGCTCCGATCCTGGACACCTCGATTTTCGAGGCCAGTCCCCGACCCAGGGCAATTTTGTTGCCTCTGAAACTCACAATGACAGGGCCGGCATCATTCTTGGCGATCCGGACCCGGGCCCCGGTATGGAAACCCATTTCGTAAAGTCTCTTGGTCGCCCGCCTGCCCGCCTGGATGCCTTCGATCCTGCCCTCTTGGCCCTTGGTCAATCCGGTCAATCTTTCTTTCATTTTTGTCATTTCCTCTTTATATCCGAATGATCTTTGCCGCAAAGTGAGTTAGCTATAACTAACATTAAGTTAGTTTATCCTAACTTTGACTTTTTGTCAGTCTGTGAAGCTTGCTAAAATTGCTTTCAATTTCCCTCTCTGCTATGTTAAATACGATAGAAGGTCTGATACGGGGAGGTTTAAAGGTGCAGGTCGGGGAAACAATCGAGAATTACCTGGAGACAATCCTGATTCTTATGGAAAAAGAGGAACCGGTTCGCTCAGTTGATGTCGCCCAGGCCATGGATTTTTCCAAACCGACCATCAGTGTCATGATGAGGCAGTTGAAGGAAAAAGGCCTGGTTGAAATTTCCAGGGCAGGCCATATCTCCCTCACATCAAAAGGGCGCTCAATCGCTGAAAGCGTCTATGAACGCCACATCTACCTGACCGACCTCCTGATCAAGCTGGGTGTCGACAAGGAAACGGCGGCGGCTGACGCCTGTAAGGTTGAACATGTGATCAGCGAGGAAACTTTTTCAAGAATCCGGGACTATTGCGAGAAAAATATCAAATAGTCACCCTGCTCCCGGGCGGCCTCCTCACTGGGGGACCTGGCCCTCAGAAGACAAACTGAACCAGGAGCATATAGGTCAGGGTCCCGCCCGCCACGGGCAGGATCATTTTTTTTCTCCAAAAGTAAAGGGCCCCTGTGACCAGGATAGCCAGGATTTCAGGCAATCCCTGACTGCCGGTCCTTATTTCCGTCTGTCTGAGACTGTAGACGACCAACATGGCAAAAGAGGCAGGAGGCAGGGCCCTGCCCAGGTACTTGACCCAGGCCGGCGTCGGCCTTTTTTCCGAGATGGCCAGGAAGGGCAGGAAACGGGTGGTCATAGTCGCCAAAGCGGCCAGACCGATGGTGACAATTCTTTGCGGTAAAGTCACGCTTGATCACCCTCCTTCTCGAGAAAAGGACGAAAGACCAACAGAAGAATAAAGATCGAGAGCAGGGCGGGCAGGAGGAAGGCCTCCGGTCCAAAGATGAGAAGGCAGGACAGGGAGGCAAGAAAGCCTATAAAAATATTGAAATGCCTCCTTTCTTTCCACCATTGGTCCAATAAGATAACCACGAACAGGGCGGTCAGGACAAATTCCAGGCCCTTGCTTTCAAAGTCCAGCAAGCCACCGGCCAAGGCCCCGATCGTGGAGGCCAGGATCCAATAAAGATGGTTGAGGACACTGACGTAAAAGTAGAACCAACCGCGGTCAACACCCTCAGGCACTGTCGCGGCATAGTTTACGGAGAAGCTTTCATCACATAAACCGAAGATGAGAAAGAAGCGCTTCCAACCCAGTCCCTTGTACTTGTCCAGCATGGAGATCCCATAGAATATATGCCTGGCCTGTATCAGGAGTGCCAGCAGGAAGGCCTCAAGCGGCGCATAGGGACTGAGCAGGAGAGGGACCAAAACAAATTGAAGGGATCCTCCATAAACAGTCAGGCTCATGAGGAGGGGGTACCAGAAACTGAATCCAGCCAACTGCATATAAAGACCGTAGGCCAGCCCCACAAACCAGAAACCGGCCAGGACCGGCAGGGTAATCGGGAAAGCCGCCCGGATGGCTTTTGCGTGAATTGCTTTTCCTGACCCCATAGCTTCCTCCCCCGTCAAGACTATTGGCTTAACCTAACAGATCAAGGCCGGATACGCAAAAGCGCCGGTTTTTGAACCGGCGCCATAAGCTTTCAGACGGGAGGGTGTCAGGGCTGACAAACCCCACAGGCTTCATAACCTTCCGTCTCCGCCCGGCTTCTCGGGACAGCCACCCGGGAACTCTGGACATGGACGCAGTCCTCCCTATGATACTTCTTGCCCTTATCTGTAATGAAGACCCGCTCCTCTTCTTCCCTGGTTTTTTGCCAGGAGATAAAACAAACTGCCGCCAGGGCAGCCGCAAGGCCCCACCAGAAGCCTCTGCAGGAACTCTTCCTTTTTCTTCCTATCCTGGACATCCGCTCCCTGCCTTTCTTTTTATCCGAAATGCTTATAGTGTCCGGCCAGGGCATTGCAAGCCCGGCAAAGCTTATAAATGCACAAGAAACGCTCCCATAAGAATTTCCATTAAATTATAGCAAAATTCCGGATGTCAACCTCATTTTCCAGGACCCTCCTGAACTGGGTATCATAGAGTTCCTTGTAAGTGCCGCCCTTGGCCAGGAGTTGGTCGTGAAGGCCCTTTTCGACAATCTGTCCCTCCTTGAGAACCAGGATTTGATCCGCAGCCATGATCGTGGACAGGCGATGGGCGATCACCAGGCTGGTCCTGCTCTTGAGCAGGGGCTCAATGGCCTCCTGGATCAGGTTTTCTGTAATGGAATCAAGCGAAGAGGTGGCCTCATCGAAAATGATCAGGTGGGGATCCTTCAAAATGACACGCGCGATGGACAGCCTTTGTTTTTCTCCCCCTGACAGCTTGATTCCCCGATTGCCCACCAGGCTGTCAAAACCTTGGGGCAAGGAGGCCACCAAGTCGTAGATATTGGCTTCTCGGCAAGCCCTGATCAGCTCCTCTTCGCTCGCCCCCTCCTTGGCATAAAGCAGGTTCTCCCGGATGCTGCCGTTGAAGAGGTAGGCCTCCTGGGTGACCATGCCCACCTGCTTTCTCAGGTATTTGAGATCCAGGTCGCGCAAGTCGATCCCGTCCAAAGTCACCGATCCGCCTGTGACGTCATAGAGCCGCATGACCAGGTTGGTCACGGTGGTCTTCCCTGAGCCGGAAGGCCCGACCAAGGCTGTCATCCGGCCGGCAGGAACCTGAAAAGAAAGATCCTGCAGGATAGTCTTATCCGGACTGTAGTGGAAATCCACACCGTGGAAGGCCAGGTTCCCGACCAGCTCAGCCGGCCGCAAAGCATCCGGCTTGTTCACAATCTCCACCGGCCTGTCGAGATAGTCGAAGATCCGGGTGAAGAGGGCCAGGGCCCTGGAGAAATCGACCGGGACACCCAGTAAGGCGCTGACCGGCCGGTACATGCGGGTAAGCAGGGTGACCATGACCGTGACGTCACCGACGGTCAAATCCGTGTACCCCCTTTTCAGGATCAGCAGGCCCCCGACCAGGTAGATCAGCATGGGGCCGAGGTTGGTGAAGGTCTCCACTGCCATGCGGAACCAGCGACCCGCCATGGTTTCCTTGACGGTTAAAAGACGGATCTCCTCGTTGATGGCCGCGTATTTCGCGTACTCTTCCTCTTCTCTGGTAAAAATCTTGACCAGTTGCTGGCCACTGACCGAGAGGGTTTCATTGAGAAGCTGGTTGGCCTGGTCATGTTTTTCCCTTGATTCCATAGTCAAGAGCCACCGCCTCTTGCCCACCGACTTGGTCGGCAGGATGAAGAGGGGGAGGATCGCCACGCCGATCAAGGCCAGAAGCCAATTCTTTTCCACCATGGCGATTATGGAAGTCAGCAGGACGGCGACATTGGAGACAGTCCGGGTCAAGGTCCCTGATATAACACCCTGGACGCCTTCAATATCCCCAGTCATGCGGGTGATGATGTCACCTTGCTTGTTGAGTGTAAAAAACCGCTGGGACATCTGCTGGAGATGGCCGTACATGCTGTCCTTCAAGTCCTTGGCCAGGTGTTGGGAAACCTGGGTGTTAAGGTAGTTCTCCAGGAGTCCCAGGAGGCTGGACAGGATCATGACTCCGGCCGCCAGTGCCACCAGAAAGACCACCTGGCTGAAGTCACCCCCGATAAAACCGCGGTCAATGATCCGCCCCGTCAGAATGGAAGGATAGACGTTTAGGACGGCAGCCAGGATGATTGTCGTCAGAGCCAGGATCAATTGCGGCCAATAGGGTTTCAAGTAGGAAAAGATCCTGCCCAGCAAGGCCTTGGTCAACTTGGGCCGGTTATTTTTTTCTTCCTGGGTCTCGTAGCGAAAGCCCCGGCCGCCCATGGGTCGGCCGTTCACGGCCGGTATCCCCGCTTGCCATGCCGCCTGCCTTCAGTTTCTTTCGATTCAGGCGGATTTTCGGATTCATAGAAGTCAATCAGTTTTTTCGTGATCTCGATGAAAAAACTTCGCTCCTCCTCTGTCAGGACCCTCTCCAATTTTTCCCTTCTCTCCTTACGTTGGAGGGAGGCCTTTCCGTAGGCTTCACGCCCCTTGCCCGTAGGGGATACCAGGACCACCCGAAGATCCGACTCATCCTTCTTCTTTTCAATCAGACCATACTTCTCCATCCGATCCAGTTGCTCCGAAAGAGAAGCTGGCCTTATGTCCAAGCCTTCGGCCAGCTCCCCCAAACGCAGAGAGCCTTTTTCCAACAGCAGGGATAAAACCCGATAAACACTCCGGGGGATGTGGCCATTGTGCCCTCTTCCTTTTTTATGCCTGCGTGAGGCGCGGGACAAGCGGACCAAATAATCAGTTATATCCAAATCTTTACTCTCCAATTGATAGCCTTTCCATCCGAACCGGCGTCTGCCGTCGGTACTCCAATTCAAATAAAATCAAAAGCATTATACTTAGGTACCTAACTATTGTCAAGTCATTCCTGTCGATCAGCTATTTTGAGGACTTGACAAGCAGATAGTTCACGTGTAATCATGCATCATTGTATACATTAATACATTGAGAGGTGTGCTTATGCTTGAACTATCAGTCAATTCCAACCTGCTGGAGCAAAAACTCTACAAGTACCGTTTACAGGATGTTGCGGAGCCCAATCTCTTCCGTGACCTCTTCCCCTACACTGAGGTGCCCAAGGTGGCCTTCAACCACCGGCACGTGCCCATCAACATGCCGGAGGAAATCTGGATAACGGATACCTCCTTCCGGGACGGGCAACAGTCAGTGGAACCCTACACGGTCCAACAGATCGTGGACCTTTACAAACTTCTCGCGCGGCTGGGTGGCCCCAAGGGACTTATCCGGCAAACCGAATTTTTTATCTATAGCGCAAAGGATAGGGAGGCCCTCCTCCGCTGTCAGGACCTGGGCCTGGAATTTCCTGAGATCACCACTTGGATCCGGGCCTCAACCGAGGATTTCAAGCTGGTCAAGGAGGCGGGTATCAAGGAAACCGGTATCCTGGTCAGTGTCTCCGACTACCACATATTCAAGAAAATGGGTCTGACCCGCCGACAGGCGGCAGACAGGTACCTGGCCATTGTCTCCGATGCCTTTGAGATGGGAATCGTCCCCCGCTGCCATCTGGAGGACATCACCCGGGCTGACTTCTACGGTTTTGTCGTCCCCTTCGTCCATGAGTTGTCTGAACTCTCCCGTCAGGCCGGGATCCCCATCAAGATCAGGGCCTGCGACACCATGGGCTATGGACTCTCCTATCCGGGAGTCACCCTGCCCCGGTCTGTCCCTGGCATCATATACGGCCTCAACCATTACGCTGACATTCCTTCCAGCCTGATCGAGTGGCACGGCCACAATGACTTCTACAAGGCGGTCAGCAATGCCTCAACCGCTTGGTTATATGGGGCATCAGCCGTCAATTGCTCCCTCCTGGGAATCGGGGAGCGGACAGGCAATGTTCCCCTGGAAGCCATGGTCATGGAGTATGCGACCTTCAAGGGCAGCCTGGATGGCATGGACCCGACTGCCATCCGGGACATCGCCCGGTATTTCAAGGAGGAAATGGGCTACAAGATCCCTCCTAATACCCCCTTTGTTGGCCGGGATTTCAACAAAACCAGGGCCGGTATCCATGCAGACGGCCTCCTGAAGGATGAAGAGATCTATACTATCTTTGATACGAGGGCCATTTTGGGTCAGACGCCCGGTGTCACCATCAGTAAGACTTCGGGTCTGGCCGGCATCGCCTATTGGCTCAACGACCACTATGACCTGACAGGGGAGGCCGTCATCCAAAAGCAAGACCCCCTTGTCACAAGGCTGAAAGCCTTCGTCGATCAGGAGTATGCCGACGGCAGGCAGACCCTCCTGTCGGTGAGTGAACTTGAAGCGCAGGTGGACCTCTACAGGGCAAGCCAGCTCAAGTAAAGGGAAGGGGGACCCCCTGCTATGAAAAACCGTCGGGTTTCATTGGCCGATTATGTCTTTGCCAGGCTGGAGGAATCCATCCTGGCTGAAGACTATCCACCTGGCCAAGCTCTGACCGAGCTGGCCATCAGTCAGGAACTGAAGGTCAGCCGGACGCCCGTTCGAGAGGCCTTCCGCCGCCTTCAACAGGAAGGTTATCTCATTGAAACAGCCAAGGGGAATGTGGTCGTTGCGATCACCCCCCGGGACATGATGGATATCTACGAAATCCGCTTGCGGACTGAGGGCCTGGCCACCCGCTGGGCTGCTGAACGGATCACTGACCAGGGACTTCTTGAAATTCTTGAAACCATTGAGCTGCAAGAATTTTATACCTCCAAGGATGACCCCGGCCACATCCAGGAACAGGACGATCTCTTCCACCATCTCATTTTCAAATATTGTGGCAGCCCTATCCTGGGGGATATGTTGTCGGCTCTCCACCGTCGCATCCGGCGTTACCGGCTGGACAGTGTCTCGAGCCAGGACCGGGCAGGGCAAGCTGCCAGGGAACACCGGGCTATTTATGAGGCCCTGGCCCGGCGTGACGCGGATGCCGCTGAAAGTCTGGCCCTGGAGCATGTAAAAAAGGCCAAAGAACACATTGGATCGGATGAAGCCTATGGGATTGACCCTCGCTGAAAAAATAATCAAAGAACACCTCCTGGAGGGCGATCTGACGCCGGGAGGGGAAATCGCCCTGCGCATTGACCAAACCCTGACCCAGGATGCAACTGGGACCCTGGCCCTCCTCCAATTCGAAGCCCTTGGGATCCCCCGGATCAGGACCGACTTAAGTGTGACCTACGTCGACCACAATATGCTCCAGCAGGGTTTTGAGAACGCGGATGACCACCGTTACCTGCAGACTGTGTCTCAAAAATACGGGATCCATTACTCCCGACCCGGCAATGGAATCTGCCACCAGCTACACCTGGAACGCTTCGGTGTTCCCGGTAAAACCCTCCTGGGCTCCGACAGCCACACCCCTACGGCAGGTGGCCTGGGCATGCTGGCATTCGGTGCTGGTGGCCTGGACCTGGCGGTCGCCATGGCAGGTGGTGCCTATTACCTGACCATGCCGGCTATCATCCGGGTTAATCTGACAGGTCGGCTGAAGCCTTTTGTCACGGCCAAGGATATCGCGCTTGAGATGCTCCGTCGCCTTTCCGTCAAGGGCGGGGTCGGCGCCCTCCTGGAATGGGGCGGACCAGGCCTGGAAAATCTCTCGATCCCTGAGCGGGCAACCATCGCCAACATGGGGACCGAGCTGGGAGCCACCAGCTCCCTCTTCCCCTCAGACCAGACGACCCTGGACTTCCTCCGGGCCCAGGGGAGGGAAAAGGATTTTGTCCCCCTGGCCGCCGACAAGGATGCCAGCTACCAAGGGACCCTGACGATCGACCTGGATGACCTGCTTCCCCTCATAGCCTGTCCCCACAGCCCCGACCGGGTAGTGGCCGTCGAAACACTTGCCGGCCTGCAAGTGGATCAGGTCTGCATCGGTTCCTGCACCAACTCCTCCCTGGCCGACCTCAAGAAGGTTGCCGCCCTGCTCAAGGGCAGGACCCTCCACCCCCGGGTCTCCCTGGGCATTTCCCCCGGTTCCCGCCAGGTCCTGACGAGCTTGGCCCAAAGTGGTGAACTCGCCGACATCCTGGCCTCCGGGGCCAGACTTCTGGAGAGCGCCTGCGGTCCCTGCATCGGCATGGGTTTCGCCCCTCCTTCCGGAGGCGTCAGCCTCCGGACCTTCAACCGGAACTTCAAGGGCCGTTGTGGCACCCAATCAGCCGGGGTCTACCTGGTCTCGCCCGAGACGGCCGTTGCCGCCGCCCTGGCAGGTGAAATCCGGGATCCCAGGGAATTGGGACCTGAACCGGTCATCCGGATGCCCGAAAATTTCCTGATCGACGACAGTCAAATCCTTCCCCCTACCCCTGAAAGTGAGGCTGAGAAGATCCGGATCATAAGGGGGCCCAATATCGCCCCCCTGCCCGAAACCCCCGCCTTCCCCGATCAACTGGCCCTCCCCCTCCTGCTCAAAACAGGTGACCAGGTGACCACCGATCAGATCATGCCAGCCGGCGCCCGGGTTCTTCCCTACCGGTCCAACATCCCCAAACTGGCTGATTTTTGTTTTGAGACGACAGATCCTAGCTTTGCCGGCCGGGCCCGGGAAGCCGGCTCCGGCGCCATAGTGGGTGGAGAGAATTATGGTCAGGGATCCTCCCGTGAACATGCGGCCCTGGTGCCGCGTTACCTGGGCATCCGGATCGTCATGGCAAAGAGCTTCGCCCGCATCCATGAGGCCAACCTGATCAATGCCGGCATCCTCCCCTTGACCTTCCAGGATCCGGACGATTATGAGCGCCTGTCTGAAGGGGACGCCCTCCTCTTTTCCGACCTCCACCAGGGGCTGGAAAAGGGCCAGATAATCCTTCGGGTCAAAAGAGAAGCTGAGGGGGATCTTGAAATCCTTCTGAGCAGCCACTTGACCCCGCGTCAGCAGGCAATCATCCTGGTGGGCGGCCTTCTCACCTACACTAAAAAGGCAAAGAATCATGGATGAAGTTATCCAGCAAGCCACCCGCCATTTCCAGACCCTCCTGAAGGAACAATTGGCGCGGGTCGAAAACATGGAGACCAGGGGTCAAGCCCTGGATTTCACTAAACTGGACCCCCTGATCATTGGTGTCATTGAGGGAGATGGGATCGGCCCCCGACTTATTGAAGCAAGCAAGCGCCTCCTCCGGGTCCTGCTTGAAGAAGATCTGGCCTCGGGCCGGGTCATCCTCCGGGACATAGAGGGTCTGACCCTGGAGAACCGCCTGGCCCTGGGCCAGGCCCTGCCAGTCCCTGTCCTGGAAGAGATCAAGGCCTGCCAGGTCCTCCTCAAGGGGCCGACCGAGACCCCCAAGGGGGGGACCTTGGAAAGCGCCAATGTCGGCCTGAGACGGGAGTTGGATCTCTACGCCAATGTCCGACCCGTCCGCCTGCCGGAAGAAGGGATTGACTGGACCTTCTTCCGGGAAAACACAGAAGGTGAATATGTCCTGGGCTCTTCAGGCCTCGAGATCCCGGGCAAGCTCTCCCTGGATTTCAAGGTGACGACCGAGGTCGGAACCCGGCGGATAGCACGGGCCGCCTTGACTTTTGCCCAAAAAGCGGGGAAAAGCAATCTGGCGGTCGTCACCAAGGCCAATATCATGAAAAAGACGGACGGAAATTTTTCCCGTCTGGTCCATGAAGAGGCCAAGGCCTATCCCCAAATCCAGGTCGAGGACTGGTATGTGGACATCATGGCGGCCAACCTCCTCAATCCCGCAATCAGGAGCCGCTTCCAGGTCTTTGTCCTGCCCAATCTCTACGGGGATATCCTGACGGATGAAGCCGCCCAGATCCAGGGGGGCGT
>CAZAKT010000015.1:36439-41804 GCA_964486135.1 uncultured Mageeibacillus sp. | reverse complement strand
GTCAGATTCCGCTATGAGGGTATGGAAACCGATGTCATCCAGGACTTCACAGCCTGGGCCAAGCCGGGGCAGAAAATCGCCATCGTCGGACCGACCGGGGCCGGAAAGACCACCATGGTCAACCTCCTCATGCGTTTTTATGAGATAGAGCACGGATCCATCACCATTGACGGGATTGATATCCGCGAACTCAGACGGGAGCAGGTAAGGGAACAGTTCTGTATGGTCCTGCAGGATACCTGGCTCTTCGAGGGCACCATCAGGGAGAATATTATCTACAGCAAGGAGGGGGTGGAGGAGGAAGAGCTTATCCAAGCCTGTGAGGCAGTTGGCCTTCACCACTTCATAGAGACCTTGCCACAGGGCTATGACACGGTGCTGGGTGATGAGATGAACCTGTCAGCGGGTCAGAAACAGCAGATTACCATCGCCCGGGCCATGATTGAGAATGCCCCCATGCTTATACTGGATGAGGCAACCAGCTCCATTGACACCCGGACTGAGCTCAGTATCCAGCAGGCCCTGGACAAGCTCATGGGCGGTCGGACCTCCTTTATCATCGCCCACCGGCTCTCCACCATCAAGAACTCCGATGTGATCCTGGTCATGCAGGAGGGCAGGATAATTGAGCGCGGAAGCCACGAGGAGCTGATGGCCTTGGAGGGCTTTTATGCCAGCCTCTACAACAGCCAGTTCGAGACGGCGGCCTAGTAAGATCCGCTGGCTTGGCATCCCTTTGGATTGACAAGGCAGGAACCTTGCTATATCGTTAACAAAATAGTTTGAGCTTGACGAATCAAGCTTTGTGGACAGGGGCTCCTGAAAGCGGTAAAATTGTTAGGAGCCAAGAGGATTGGATTCGAAATTTAAATAATGGAGGATGCAGCTGGCCGGACTGGCCGTATTTTCTGTTAAGCCCCTGCCCCTGGAGGCAGGGGTGATGTTTCTTTTTTTTGAATCACAATAGCTGTTCTAAGAACGAGAAGGAGGAATCAGGACTATGTGGCGGTACGCGTTGAAGCGGGTGCTTCTGGCTATCGTAACGGTTTTTATCGTGATAGCCATTACTTTCTTTGCCATGAATGCCATTCCGGGGGGACCCTTCGATAAAGAGAAAGCCTCTGACCCGGCGACAATCAAGGCCTTGACGGAGCGTTATGACCTTGATAAGCCCCTGGGTGAGCAGTTTGCCTTATACCTCAGCCGGGCAGTGAAGCTTGATCTGGGGATATCCATGCGCAACGGCCGGGATATCATGAAAACCATCAAGACCAAGTTTGCCGTTTCCGCCCGGATCGGTGGTTATTCCATTATCGCTTCCCTGTTGATAGGAATTTCTCTGGGGGTGCTGGCGGCCCTTCGCCGCAACAAGATAACCGACCGGGTTATCATCTTTTTTACAACCCTCTTCCAGTCTGTTCCGGGCTTTGTCATGGCCACCTTGTTGCTCTTGATATTTGCCCAGGAGCTCGGATGGTTCCAGGTCTATAGCGGGGAGAAATCGAATTATTTCCTGGCGGTCCTGTCGCTCTCCCTCTATCCGGCTGCTTACATAACGCGACTGACCAAGTCGAGCATGCTGGATGTCCTGGCCGATGACTACATCCGGACGGCCCGGTCCAAGGGGGTCAGCCCAGCCATGGTGGTGGCCAAGCATGCCCTTCGCAACGCCATCCTGCCGATTATCACCTATCTGGGGCCCATGATCGCCTACACCTTGACGGGCAGCATGGTTGTCGAGACGGTTTTTATCATGCCCGGTCTCGGTATGGAATTTGTCCAGAGTATTTTGAACCGGGATTACACCATGATCATGGGGACAACCGTTTTCCTCGCTTCCCTTATGGTCATTATGACCTTGCTGAGCGATATTCTTTATAAAATGGTTGATCCCAGGATCAGCTTTGATTGAGGAGGCCCATGAATGAGTAGAGAAGACAAGCCGTTTGCCAAGAGTCCTTTGAGCATGCAGCTCGATCTGTCGAAATTTTCCCTGGCCTCTGAGGAAGACAAGCACAGTTTTGAAGTCATGAGGGAGCCCAGCACCTTCTGGCGGGACGGTTTTAAGAATTTCAGAAAGAACAAGATGGCCATGGCCAGCGTCATTGTGCTGGTCCTGATTATTCTCGCCATCATAATCATCCCCAAATTCGTACCTTACAAATACAGCGATATCATCCGGGTGGATGGCAAGAGGGACAGGACGGTCACCAACCTCCGCCCCTACGAATGGTCGGAGAAGGAACAGGAATACATAGATGCGGGAGGCAAGCTCTTCCCCCATGTCATGGGGACTGACCAGCTTGGCAGGGACTACTTCATCCGCGTCATCATCGGGACCCGTATCTCCCTCCTGGTCGGTTTCTTCGCCAGCCTGATCGTCCTGGTCATCGGTCTGGTCTACGGCTCGATCTCCGGGTATTTAGGCGGCAAGATCGATCTTGTCATGATGCGGATCGTCGATGTCATCTACTCTTTGCCCGATACCCTCATGATCATCCTCCTCTCCTTCGTCTTAAAGGAGACCATAGGGAAACAGATACAGGGGACCATCCTGGCCAAGCTGGGGACGGGCATGATCAGTATGTTCATCGTCTTCGGCTTGCTCTACTGGGTGGGCATGGCCCGCCTGATCCGTGGTCAGATCCTGTCGATCAAGGAAAATGAGTATGTGCTGGCCGCCAATTCCATGGGCGCCTCGAACAGCAGGATCATTCGAAAACATATCCTGCCCAACTGCATCAGTGTCATCATCATCTCGACCGCCCTGCAGATTCCTGCCGCCATCTTTACCGAGAGTTTCCTGAGTTTTCTCGGCCTCGGAGTCGCCGTCCCCATGCCCAGCCTGGGATCGCTTGCCAGTGAGGCCAGGCAGGGCCTGCAAGCCTATCCGCTCAAACTCGTATTCCCGGCCGTCATCATCTCGCTGATCGTCCTGGTCCTGAACCTGATCGGGGACGGCTTGCGTGACGCATTTGATCCCAAGTTGAGGAAGTAGCCATGGCAGAGACAATTCTGAAAGTCAATAATTTGAGCACATCCTTCTTTACCGACGCAGGTGAGGTGAAGGCCGTAAACGGGGTTTCATTCGAACTGGAAGAGGGCAAGGTGCTCGGCATAGTCGGTGAGTCGGGGAGTGGCAAGAGCGTGACCGCCTACTCGATCATGCAGATCCTTTCCTTTCCCGGCCGCGTGACGGGGGGGGAGGTTCTCTTCAAGGGGGTCGACCTCCTCAAGTTGCCCGACAAGAAAATGCGGGAATACCGGGGAGAGAGCATCAGCATCATCTTCCAGGATCCCATGACCTCCCTTAACCCTGTCTACACCATCGGGAATCAGCTTGACGAATCAATCCGCCTGCATACGGATCGAACGGGGAGCGCCATCAGGGAGAGATCCCTGGAGCTCCTGCACCTGGTCGGGATCAATGACCCCGGCCGGCGGGCCAGGCAGTACCCCCATGAGCTGTCGGGCGGCATGCGGCAGCGGGTCATGATCGCCATGGCCCTGGCCTGCGAGCCGGACATCCTGATTGCCGACGAGCCGACGACCGCACTTGATGTCACCATCCAGGCCCAGATCCTGGAGTTGATTGCGGACCTGCAGAGCCAGTTGGGCATGGCTGTCATCATCATCACCCATGATCTCGGTGTCATTGCCGACATGTGTGATGAGATCATTGTTATGTACGCCGGATCGGTCTGTGAGCGGGGAACCACGGACGATATCTTCTATTCGCCGAAGCACGAGTATACCAAGAATCTCCTTCGCTCCATCCCTAAATCGAGGAAGACGGATGAGCGGCTGGTCCCCATCGCCGGGAATCCGATCGATCTTCTGAATTTGCCCGAGGGCTGTGCCTTTGCCCCCCGATGCCGGGCGGCCATGCAAATCTGCCTGGAGGAACATCCTGAGGAGATCCCTGTCAGCCAGACGCAATCGGCGGCCTGCTGGGTCAACATCAAAAACCAGCTGGAGGAAGAGGGGGCATTCAAGGGCGCAATCAAGCCTGACACGGAAGGAGGTGAGGGCGTATGACCAAGCTGGACAAGAATACTGCCGGACAGACCGAACAGAAAGACAATATGAAGTCAGTCAGCTCCGTATACCAGCCCGATCCTGAGAATATTCTGGAAGTTGACAAGCTGAGTAAACACTTTGATGTCAAGACCGGCCTCTTCAAATCCCTGCCCTTGAAGGCAGTGGACGAGGTATCCTTCTTTATCAGATACAAGGAAACCCTGGGCCTGGTCGGTGAATCAGGCTGTGGGAAGACGACGGTTGGAAGGACACTTATGTGGCTTTACCCCCCGACTTCGGGCCAGGTCTTCTTTGATGGGGATAAGATCTCGGACAGGAACGTCCGCTCCTTGCGTCGCAACATGCAGATGGTTTTCCAGGATCCCTATTCCTCCCTGAATCCCAGGATGACAGTTGAGGACATCATTGGTGAGTCCCTGTCCATCCACCATATCTACAAGACAAAAGGGGAAAAACGCGAGCGGGTCTATGACCTCATGCGGCTTGTGGGCCTGAACAAGGAACACGCCACCCGTTATGCCCATGAATTCTCAGGCGGCCAGCGACAGCGGATCGGAATTGCCCGGGCCCTGGCCATCAACCCCAAGTTCATAGTCTGTGACGAGTCGGTCTCGGCCCTGGATGTGTCCATCCAGGCCCAGATCCTGAATATGTTCAAGGATCTGCAGGATCAACTGGATCTCAGCTATCTTTTCATCGCTCATGATATACTGGTCGTTACCTATATGAGCGATCGGATCGCGGTTATGTATCTGGGTAAGATAGTGGAGTTGGCCAAGACGGACGATATCAATGCCAATCCCATCCACCCCTATACTGAATCACTTTTCTCTGCCGTCCCGATCCCCGATCCCATAACGGCGAGGGAGAGTAAAAGAATAGTACTTGAAGGAGACGTCCCCAGTCCGCTGCATGTCCCGAGTGGCTGTGCTTTCCGCACACGCTGCCCCTACGCGACAGAGCAGTGCGCCCTGGAGGCCCCTCCCTTTGAGGATAGAGGCGGCGAACATTATGTCGCCTGCTGGAACCGTTAACACTGTGAACACAAGATAACTTGTGGGACTGAGATTATTAACCGTACGCCGTGTGGGCAAAGCCCGCCCGGCAGCTGGGACCGGACCGGCACAGACATCCGGAAACAACTTCCCGATCAGGGAAGCAATAAGGAGGAAAGAATGAAGAAACTACTGACAATCCTTTTGATGTTGGTCATGGTCTTCACCCTGGTCGCTTGTGGACCACCCGCAGATGATGCCGAGCCTACCGTGACCGAAACGGGAGGCGAGGAGCCGGGCGGCGATGAGCCAGGCGGCGATGAGCCGGC
>CAZAKT010000015.1:33362-36339 GCA_964486135.1 uncultured Mageeibacillus sp. | reverse complement strand
CGGCTTTTGACTGGTCGGGCTACGATGCCTTGATCGATGAGATCAAGACGACAACCGACCTGGAGGGACGCGTACTCCTCATGCACGAGGCTGAGGATATGTTGATGGAGACTGGCGCCATTGTGCCCATCTACCACTACAATGACAACTATATGGCCAAGCCTGATCTGGAGGGCTACTACGTAACACCATACGCCTACAAATACTTTGAGAAGGCGACCTATGGTAGCGCGAAAGAGCTCAAGCTCTGTATCGCAAGTGAGCCCCAGTTCATCGATCCGGCACTCAACTCAGCGGTTGACGGCGCCGTTATGGCGGTCAACTCCTTCTCCGGCCTTGCCACCTACAACGAGGACATGGAGCTGGTACCCGATACGGCTGAAAGCATCGATATCTCAGAGGATGGCATGACCTACACCTTCACCATGCGTGAAGGACTGAAGTGGTCCAACGGCGATCCCTTTGACGCCAAAGACTTCGAGTATTCGCTCAAGCGGGCGGCTGACCCTGAGGTCGGCGCCGACTACCGCTACATGCTCGACTGCATCAAGGGCTGGCCGGAAGACGACACGCAGGACGTTGATGATCTGGCTGTCACCGCTTCGGAAGATGGCAAGACACTGACGATCGAATTGAATGCCCCTACGGCCTACTTCCTCGATCTCTGTGCCTTCCCGACCTACTTCCCGGTCCACGAGGCTTCCGTTGAGGGCGCCGAGGATAACCGGGATGCCGATGGCAATATCAAAGATCCCGCTGCCTGGACACAGGATGGCGGCTACGTCTCGAACGGCCCCTTCATGAACGTTGAGTGGGTCCATAACGAAAAAATCGTCTTCAAGAAGAACCCGAACTTCCACCGCGCTGACAATGTCAAGCTCGAGACGCTCCACTTCATGCTGAGTGACGATGACCCGGTCATCTTTGCGGCTTATAAGGACGGCAGCCTCGACTTTATCGACAACGTCCCGCCCGATGAGATCAAGCAGCTCCTCGCGGATAAGAATCCTGAATTCCACGTTGTTGACAATCTGGGCACCTACTTTGTCATCTTCAATGTCAAATCTGAAATGTTTGCCGGCCTGACCGTTGAACAAGCCAGACAGGTCCGCTGGGCAGTCATGTACGCCATCGACCGCCAGTACATCGTTGATGCGGTCGGCCAGACGGGCCAGACCCTGGCCAACAGCTTCCTCCCGCCCCTCATGCTGGACGGGACAGGTAATGAGTTCAAGCAGAATACTGACAAGTACACCTATCCTGACGAGGCCTCAGCGGGCTACTACCCCTATGAGCAGGATCTCGACAAGGCCAAGGAGATGCTTGAGGATGCCGGCTATGAGTTCGGCGACGACGGCAAACTGCTTGCCAGCAACCCCATCCACATCGACTACCTCTTCAACACGCACGAGGCCCATGCCGCCATCGCGCAGCTGATCATGGAAGACCTGGCGGAACTCGGCATCGAGATGACCGCCAACCAGATGGATTGGGATACAACCCTGGCCGAGAGAAAAGCCGGCAACTATGACGTTGCCCGCCACGGCTGGATCGCTGACTTCAACGACCCCATCAACATGCTTGAAATGTGGACGTCGACCAGCGGCAACAATGACGCCCAGTTCGGTAAATAAAACCAGACTGAAGCAATCATAAGCTGTTCATCAAGGACAGCTGAAGGCAAAGCCCGGTATTCCTCAAAGAAGGCCGGGCTTTGTGCTGTCCCTCCTTTTCACTGGATTATCGAAGGGTCTTTTGAGAAAATAGGGGCATGAAAAAGGATGAAAAGAGACTTTTTACAGCCATCAGCCTGCCGGAAAGCTGGATCCAGGCCCTGGCCAGGACGGAAAAGGCCTTGAGAAGTGAAGGCATCCGGGGCCGCTTCCTTCCCGCCGAAAGATTGCATATAACGATCAACTTCATCGGGGAAACCAGGAAGGAAGAAGAAATCCGGGAGACCCTGGAGACCCTTGGCAGGTCGGGGCGGCCCTCCATCAAGGCTGTTGGCGGCGGTATCTTCCGCCGACGGGGAGGGAGCCTGATCGTCTGGCATATTGAAGCCGGCCAGGCCTTGGTCAACTATCAGAAAAGAGAAGCGGATGCCTTGGCCCGGCTTGGCATTGCCAGGGACGCCAGGTCCTACAGGCCCCATTTGACACTGGCCCGGGATGTGGAAGGTCCCTTCCTCCATTCATCGGCATTTGAGGGAATCTTCCACGCTCCCCCGTCTTTTGAAGCAGAGGAACTCCTCCTGTTTTGGTCCCGCTTTGACCAGGGCAGGCTGACCTACACGCCTGTCGCCCGATTCGCCTTTGGGGAGCCAAGTCTGTCGGATCTGTGCTAGAATCAGGCCGTCCGAAGAGAGGATAAAGACGGGGAGGGGTCATGTTCAGGATTGATAAAGCCTTGGTGACAGGAGGGAGTTCGGGGATCGGCAAAGCGATTGTCGACCTGCTTTTAAGTCGCGGATGCCAGGTTTTTAGCCTGTCAAGGACCCTGCATCCGGATGAGGCATTTTCTTCAGGTGGCCGGCTTCACCAGATCAGCTGCGACATTACAGACCAGGCCTCCCTGGAAAGAGCCTTCTCTGAAATCTCAACCCATACCGATTCACTGGATGCGGTCTTTTCCAATGCCGGTTATGGAATAGCGGGGGCCATTGCCGATACGCCAAAGGAGCAGGTCCTCCGTCAGTTCGATGTCAATGTCTTCTCCGGGATTGAAGTTATCAGAAAGAGCCTGCCCTATCTGGAAAAGGCCCGGGGCCGGATCCTGCTGACAAGTTCGGTTGCCGCGATTGTATCCCTGCCCTTCCAGAGTTTCTATTCCTGCAGCAAGGCCTGTCTCAATATGCTCTCGCTGGCGCTGAACTCTGAATTGAAGCCCTTTGGGATCAGGACAGTTGCCCTTATGCCAGGGGATGTATCGACGGCCTTCACCGACAAGAGGGTCAAGGACGCTTGCCCTGTGACAGCCT
>CAZAKT010000015.1:0-33352 GCA_964486135.1 uncultured Mageeibacillus sp. | reverse complement strand
GGGGAGCGCTGCGGCCAATCGGTCGCCCGGATGGAGCGGGATGAAAAAAAGGGCGCCAGGCCGGCCCTGATAGCCCGGAAGATCTTAAGAATTGCCGGAAAGAAGAGTCCCAAGCCTTATTATGGGCTTGGCTTTTATTATCGTTTTGTCCTCCTGGTCTTCAAGCTCCTGCCGGTCAGGCTGAGTAACTGGATCGTTGGAAGGATTTATGGCTAGGGAGGACGGGCCCCCCTGGGAAGGGGGCCAGTCTGTGAATGAAAGAAAATGAGGACTTATGCGCAAATACATTTCCTGGAATATTGATTCATTAAACGCGGCCCTGACAGGGGATTCCGCCCGGGCTCTTCAGTCAAGGGAGGTCCTGGATGGGATTGCCGGGCTGGAACCGGATATCATCGCCTTGCAGGAGACAAAACTGCCAGCCGGCGGGCCCGGCAAGAGGCATTTGGAACTGCTTGAGGCTGGATTTCCCAATTACCGGCTTGTCTGGAACAACTCTGTGGAACCCGCGCGCAAGGGTTACGCAGGAACCATGTTCCTCTACAAGGATCACCTGGAGCCAGTAGTCACCTGCCCACGTATCGGCGCGCCCGAACCTATGGATTATGAGGGCAGGATCATCACATTGGAGTTCGAAAATTTCTTCCTTACCCAGGTCTATACGCCCAATGCCGGGGATGGCCTGAACCGACTGGGGGATCGCCAAATCTGGGACAGGCAGTACAAGGATTACCTGGTTGCCCTGGACAGGGAAAAGCCGGTCATCGCGACGGGTGACTTCAATGTGGCCCATAAGGAGATCGATCTGGCCAACCCTGAAGGTAACCGCGGGACGGCCGGTTTTACGGATGAGGAACGCCAGGGCTTCACCCTCTTGCTCGAAGAGGGTTTTACGGATACCTTCCGCCATCTTCACGGTGAGGTAACCGGGATCTATTCCTGGTGGGCCCAGCGGGCCAGAACCAGTAAAATCAACAATACCGGTTGGAGGATCGACTACTGGCTGGTCAGTGACCGGCTGGCCGGCCGGGTCAAAAGATCGGAGATGATCGATTCGGGCCCCAGGCAGGATCATACGCCCCTCCTCCTCGAAATTGAGATGGGCTGAAGCCCTTTCTTTTACTGGACAAATGGTCAGGGTATGATAAAATGACTTGGCGTCCGCGGTTAGACGGACGTATCCCGGGCGATTAGCTCAGCTGGGAGAGCGCTGCGTTCGCATCGCAGAGGTCGAGAGTTCGAATCTCTTATCGTCCACCAAAAGGCGCCCGCTTAGTGGAAGCAGGCGCTTTTTCCAACTTTCGGGGGATCCTATGCCGTTTTTTCGCAAAAGAAAAGAAACTGCTGCCGTCTTTGACCTGGATGGTACCTTGCTCAATACCCTGCCATCGCTTGTGGCCTCCTGTAATCTGACCCTGGAAAGGCTTGGGTTTCCAACTTTTGAGGAGGCTGAGATCAAAAACTTTGTCGGCAGGGGGAGGCGGGCCCTGGTGGAGCGGATGATGGCGGCGGCCGGTATTGAGGATCGGGCGATCATTGATGAGGCCCACCGGATCTATCGTCAGGTTTTTGCGGATTTGAGTACCCACCAGGTCCAAACCTTTGAGGGTATCCCTGCCATGCTGAGGGAGTTGGGGGCCCTGGGGCTCAAGCTGGCGGTTGTCACCAATAAGAGCCAGAAGCTGGCACCGGGAGTCCTTGCCACCAGCTTCCCGCCCGGACTATTCTCCGGCGTCAGAGGAGGCCGCCGCTGGGTACCCTTGAAACCGGATCCCCAGTCAACCTTGAAGCTTTTGCGCAAGCTGGACGCCGACCCGGGACGCTCCTATTTTATTGGTGACAGCGACATCGATATCCTGACCGGCCGGGCGGCCGGTATGCGTACCATCGGTGTCAAGTGGGGTTATAGGGACCCCGAAGAACTTGAGTCCCTCTCACCCGACCTTCTGGCCTCGAGGCCGCAGGAGGTCACTGACTACATCCGCCGGACCTTGGGTGGGGAAGATTAAGTTCCTGATTCAACTGACCCCTCGCCCTTCAGCCTTTCCTTATCTTCCAGCAGCTTGACGTCGATCTTGCCGACCAGGGTCTTGGGGAATTCATCCAGATACTCAAATTCCTTGGGGATCGCATACTTGAGCAGGCGTTCACCGACACTCTCCACGATCTGTGATTCGAGGGCCTCCTTGTCCGTTCCCTCCCGGACACGCAAGAAGGCCTTGACCACCTGCATTTGGTAAGGGTGGGGGATGCCGATTACGGCTACCTGAAGCACCTGGGGTATTTCCGCGATCAGGTTCTCAATCTGGACAGGGAAGACGGGGATGCCGGAGACCTTGATCATGCGTTTCATCCGGCTGGTGAAGTGATAGAAGCCGTCCGGGTCCCGATAGCCAAGATCACCTGTCTCAACCCAGACCTTGCCGTCCGCGTGCGGGACAAGGGCCTCACGGGTCAATTCGGGCTGGTTTAGATAACCCTTCATCATGGTCGGCCCGGTGACGCAGATTTCACCGATCTCTCCGTCTGGCATCCTTTCCCTGGTCTCGGGATCGATGATCTTCATCTCCATGTTGGAGAGGGGGAGGCCGATCCCGCTCCTGTCGGACGACAGATCGTGGGTTAGGCTGCAGACAGTGACCGTTTCCGTCAGGCCATAACCCTCCCGCAGGCGGCAGGAAGAACCGTGTTCCGCCAGGAAACGGTCGAAGCGCCCCTTCAACTCCGGGGTCAGGGTATCCCCTCCGCAAAAGAGGGCGGAGAAGCAGGAGAAATCTACCTTGGCCATGAGGGGATCATTGAGGACAGCTTCAAAAAGGGTTGGGACACCCGCCATCAAGCTTGGTTTTTGCTTGCGGATGATCTTGGCCAGGCCCTTGGTTGAAAACTGGGGTACCAGGATACAGCAGGCCGCGTTGACCAGCATGGCATGCATGCCAATACAGAGGCCGAAGCCGTGAAAGAGGGGGAGGACAGTGACAAAAGATTCCCCGAAGAGCCGGGGTGCCCCGATGGGAACGCCCAGGGCGCTGAAGATCTGGCAGGCGATCCCGTTGAAGTTGCGGTCGGTCAGGAGGATGGTTTTGGCCGCGGCCGTGGTTCCCCCACTGTGTAGATAAACAGAGACCCGGTCGGGATCATCGGCAGGAGGCGGCAGCGTGACCTCTGCTTGCCGGCCGAGTTCCAGCATGTGATCCCAGCTTGTCCAGGCTTGATTCCCTGGCATAAACCGCAGGGCCTTGCGTCCTTTGGTCAGCCAGAGTCCAAGCCGGCTCAGGGGATCGCCCGAACGCGCCATGGGAGTGACTACAATCCGCTCCAGGGGTGACTCCTGAAGCTTGGCGTCGATCGGGACTGCCAGGCGCTCCAGAAAAATTTCAGGGAAACAGAGAAAACGGCTACCGGTCTCCTCCACTATCTCCAGGACCTGGGTGGCCGGGGCCAGCGGATGGATCATATTGCAGATCCCGCCCAAGCGGTTGACGGCATAGAACAAGACAACAGTTTCAGGGATATTGGGAAGGCACAGCGCGAAAACATCCCCGGGCAGAAAGCCCATGGCAGTCAAACCCTGGGCACAGGCCTCTATTTCCTCTTCAAGGTCCTTAAAGGTCAAGCGACGGCCGAGGAAGGACAGGGCAGGTTCACCGGGCCTGTCCAGACAGGTGTCTTTGACAATCCCGTACATGGTCTTTGGAGGGATATCAAATTGTTCCTGAAAACCGGGGTCCAGGATTGAAGGGTCGGGGAACTGTTTATACATAAGCTATTTCCTCCTAAGGGGCGGCAAGGAGCTGATGAGCCAGCCGGTTTGGCTGGGCAACCGGCCAGCTTGTCACGATAATTTACAATCAGTTTAAATATTCTATCATTTTACAGTCGCTTCCAATATACTTGTGGTGAATTTGATCAGACAGGGGGATGGGTATGGCAAAGGCAAGGGTTCTCTACATTTGCGAGGAATGCGGCCACGAAACGAGTGGTTGGCTGGGGCGATGTCCTGCCTGTGGGGCCTGGAATTCCTTCTTCGCCCAAAAAGAGGCAGAGCCGGCCAAGGCCGGCCTGAAGGCAGGGAGCTGGTTGCTGCCGGAGGGAAGCCCGGACCAGGCGGCCGAACTAGTTGACCTTTCCAGTCTTGATCCTGCTCTTGAACCCAAGATGCCAACGGCCATTCCGGAACTGGACAGGGTCCTGGGGGGCGGGCTGGTCCCGGGTTCCCTTCTCCTTCTGGGCGGTGACCCGGGGATTGGCAAGTCAACTCTGGCTCTCGCGATTCTTGGCAATCTGGCAGATGAATCCGTGCTTTACATCAGCGGTGAGGAATCCGCTGCTCAAATCGGTATGAGGAGCAGGAGGCTGGGGCTTGCCGATAAGCGGATTCCTCTGCTGACGACAACCAAGCTGTCATCAATCGAAGAGACATTGACCTCAGGCCGGCCCTCCGTCGCCGTGATTGATTCGATCCAGACTGTCTATTCGGAAGAGCTGGCGGCGGCTCCCGGATCCGTCTCACAGGTTCGTGAGGCGGGGATGGGCTTCCTGAGGATGGCGAAATCCCTGGGTATTGCCCTTATCCTGACAGGGCACGTCACCAAGGAAGGGGCCATCGCGGGACCACGGGTTCTGGAGCACATGGTTGATACAGTCCTCTACTTCGAGGGCGAGAAGGATGGCTGGCTCCGCATCCTCCGCGCCCATAAAAACCGTTTTGCCTCAACGGATGAGATCGGGATTTTCGAGATGACCGAAAAAGGCCTGCTTTCCGTAGGCCAGGCCACCAGCCTCTTTTTGGACGGCAAGCCGAAGAATGTGCCCGGTTCGGTTGTCAGCGCTGTCCTGGAGGGGGCAAGGCCCCTCCTCTTGGAGGTACAGGCCCTGACGGTCAAGTCCAACTACGCTTCGCCGATCCGGATGGCGCAGGGGATTGACCGGTCGCGCCTGATAATGCTTATGGCCGTCGCTGAAAAGAAGACGGGGATCGATCTCAGCCTCCTGGACGCCTATGTCAACGTGACGGGGGGTCTGCGGGTCAAGGGCACTTCGATTGATCTGGCTGTCCTGGCCGCCCTCCTTTCCAGTGTCCGCGATGAACCGGTATCCGCCGATGCGGTCGTTCTTGGCGAAGTGGGACTGACCGGTGAGATAAGGGCGGTCGCCCGGATGGCCGATTCCATTGAAGAAGCCTTCAGGGCAGGGTGGAAACGTTTCATCGTCCCCGCGTCAGCAAAGAATAATCTGCGCCGTTTCGAAGCGGAAAGCGGGATCAACCTCTATTATGTCAGCGAATTGAATGAAGCCTTCGATTTAATCTTTTCGAAAGAGGGACGGCCTTGAACGCGGGCCTTGGAAGGAAAGATAACCCCGAGGTCCTGGCCATTCTATTGGCCGCCGGCCGGGGCAGCCGGTCGGGTCACTTTGAGAACAAGGTATTCCGGAAGCTGGGGGATAAAACAATCCTGGAACGGGCGGCAGGCTGCCTCCTGGGGCATCCGGCCGTGTCGCAACTTGTGGTGGTTGCTTCGGCAGGTGAGGAGGATCGGATGGGGGCTATCCTGACGGCCAGCTACAAGCCCCAAGCCATCAGGATTGTAAGGGGAGGGGAGACCAGGCAGGCGTCTGCCCTCGCCGGGCTTATCGCATGTAAGGAGCTGGCCCGTCCGGAAGCGGGTCGGGCCCTGGCCCTGATCCATGACGCGGCCCGCTGCTTCCTGCCTGCCAGCCTGATCACGGAGCTTATCGATAGCATAACTCGCCATCGCTGCGGGGCCGTTCCGATTCTGCCTGTCACCGATACCCTCCGGCTCCTGGATGAATCCAAAGATCACTTTGCGGAGACCTTGCCAAGGGACCGGCTGGCCGCCATGCAAACACCACAGGGGGCGGACCTTGACATCCTTTTGCGGGCTGCCCGCCTGGCTGAAGAGGAGGGTATCCGGGTAACGGATGATATTGAGACCCTGCTTAGGATCGGCTATCCAGTCCGGCCGGTGGAGGGGGATCCCCGCAATATAAAAATCACGACAGCCGAAGATATCCTGCTGGCTGAATACCTCTGTAGGAGGCGGGATTGATATCCCTATTCCCAAGGCCCCTTTGACTTAAAGATCGGCCATTTGTGATAGACTGTCAGAAACAGCAGGAACGCGTACAGCCGTTTCAAATCATATCTCTTTAGGAGGCTTCATATGGCTATGGCACCGGTGCCGACGACGACCCGCTTGCTTACAACGGTCAATGCCCGCTATTACCCCGTCGAGGGTGTGGCGGATGCCTATTGTCTTGATGGGAAATTTCCGGGTAAACGTGAATTGCGGGCTGTAAATACCACGCAGGACCGCGAGGGGCGCGGTTTCCTGGTTTCCGTCTTTGCCTACCCATCGGATGCCCGTAACCGCGTGTCCGCCTGGCAGGAACCACTCAAGAAACTAGCCGGACAGATCAATAGCGTCACCGGCGATATTGATACGGATATCAATGACCTGGCAGAGACGGCCCTCGATGTGACGGGGGGCCTCAAGCTTTCAGGCGGGGAGGCCCGTGAACCTTATTTTGCCGGTGTTGTCGTCCGGGATGGTGAACTGGCCGCTGTCACTGTCGGCGAAGGCCTGGCCTTCATCTACCGGCAGGATGTCCTCTATCCGCTTACCGGCAATACCAAGACACTGGACCCGATTGATCTTTTTGGCGACCAGGTTGAGGGCATAGAGGATTTCATTGCCGGCGAGGCGGGTGCCATCCGTTATTCGAATATCGCGCAGGTGGAAGCCGGCGATGTCTTTGTCCTCTGTAATGGTGAATTATTCGATGTCATTGGCCAGAAGGAACTGATGAGGCTGCTTTCTGAATCGGAAGACCAGCTGGATGCCGCCGCCTCCTTGCTGACGGCAGCCGCTTCCCAGATGCCGGGTACCCCGATACAGGTCGCTGTATCCAAGGTTGACGAATTGAAAACAAGTGAGCAGGCCCCCAAATTCAGCCTGGGCCGTTTTGCCACCCAGGCCATGGAACCTGTGGTTGTGCCCGAACCGGCGGCCGCCGACCCCGGGCTCGCCCGTACCCAACGCTATGAACGCCAGGATATGGTGGACCGCACCAGGCGGAAAGTTCCGCAGGACAGTGGTGGGCTTGGTTGGGACCTGCCCCCGCTCCCGGTAAGTGAAGCGACGGAGCCCTTTGAGACTGTGGTGCCGCATATCGATCGCGGCGGCCGGGAGGACTTCTTTGATGAAGGCCAGCGATTCCCTGTATCCCCCAGTCGTGATGAGTTTGGAGAGAGCGACATATTCTCGGATCCTGCCGCCAGGGGCCAGGAGGACGACCTGCCCGTTTTCGCCTATTCCCAGGCAGCGCAGAGGAGGAAGATTGAACAGGCGCCCTACGATGACTATGAGCGGTCGGATGCCCATTGGGATACGGGGGATGAGATGGGAGGCGGCCGTCAGGCCTATGATCCCTACGGCGATTATGATGACTATGACGATGACTACGGGAGAAAGCCCCGGGGCAGAGGGGGGTCGGACCGCACGAGACGGATTATCTTCTACGCCATCCTGATCACCATCATCCTGATTTGCATCGTGGCCCTGATCAAATTGCTTTCCGGCGACAAGAAGCCGGCCGAGACAGATCCGCCTATTTCGGAGCCACCGGTCATCGAGTCAGAAGAACCGACGCCCTCGGCCTCGGAAGAAGAGCCGGAGCCGACCGACACGGACCCGGTGGAGACAGATCCCGGGGACTCCGTGGACAAGATCCATGTGGTTGTCGAGGGTGACACCTGGTGGGGCATTTGTTCCAGATACTACGACCGTGCCAGCGAAACGCTTTGTGAAAAACTGGCTGAGTATAACAACAAGAGTGTCAGCAATCTCTTTGTTGGAAATGAAATCGCTATCCCGCCCCTGTCTGAATTACTGGGCGACTAGACGCCCAGCGGGCGGAAGTAGGAATCAAGGCCCGGTCTGACCGGGCCTTTGCAACTGGTTTATCAAGGGAGAATCCATGGAACCGCTGAGTCTCAACACAATTCGAAGTCGCTTTCTGGCCTATTTCGAAAAGCAGGACCACCTGATCCTGCCAAGCTTTTCACTTATTCCGGAGAATGATCCCTCCATCCTCCTGATCAACGCCGGGATGACACCGCTCAAGCCCTGGTTCACAGGGGCGGAGACCCCGCCTTCGCCGCGCGTGGCAAGCTGCCAGAAGTGCATTCGGACACCGGATATAGAAAGGGTGGGACGGACAGACCGCCACGGCACTTTTTTTGAGATGCTGGGCAACTTCTCCTTCGGTGATTATTTCAAGAAGGAAGCCATCGAATGGGCCTGGGATTTTTCCATAAATCTTTTGGGTTTGCCCCGGGAACGGATTTATGCCACAGTCCATCTGGATGACCAGGAGGCTTATGATCTATGGCTGGCGACAGGTCTCCCCGCTGACCGGCTTTCACGTTTTGACGAAGAGAACTTCTGGGAGCACGGGACAGGACCCTGTGGACCCTGCTCTGAACTCTTCTTTGACCGGGGTGAGAAGTATGGATGCGGCGAACCGGACTGCCGGGTAGGCTGTGAGTGCGACCGCTATATTGAGTATTGGAATCTTGTTTTCACCCAGTTCGACAAACAGGAGGATGGGAGCTATCTTCCGCTCGAAAAGAAGAATATTGATACAGGCGCCGGCCTGGAGCGCATGGCCGCCATGGTCCAGGATGTCGGCAGCATGTTTGAAGTTGACACCATCCGGGCTATCCTGGACAAGGTCTGTGAGGAGACTTCCACCCAATACGGGGCGGACGAGGGGGACGATGTCGCTGTCCGCGTCATTACCGACCATGTCCGGTCGGCTATGATGATGATCGCCGACGGAATCCTGCCGGGCAACGAGGGCCGGGGCTATGTCCTTAGACGCCTGATCCGGCGGGCCTCAAGGCAGGGCCGTCTCCTGGGCCTTGATCGCCCCTTCCTGACGACAATCATGCGGACAGCCATAGCCCAGTCAAAGGAGCACTATCCGGAACTGGAAGAGGAAAAGGCCATCCTGAAGGTTCTGGAGGCGGAGGAGAGGCGGTTTGACAAAACCATCCGGCAGGGACTGGCCCTCCTGGAAGAGGCCTGCAAGGCGGAACGGGCCAAGGCTTCCGATACCCTGCCCGGTGAGCTGGCCTTCCTCCTGCATGACACCTTCGGATTTCCCATCGAATTGACGGTTGAAATCGCGCGCGAGCTGGGCATCAAGGTCGATCAAGGCGCTTTTGAAGCTGCCATGAAAGAACAGAGGACCCGGGCCAGGGAAGACTTTCTTCAAAAGACGGCGACAGCCTGGGGGACGGTCGCCCTGCCCGGCCAGATCCGTGATTTGGAGGCGACGGCCTTTGTAGGTTATGACCAGCTCGAAAAGGAAGTCCCCCTTCTTTATCTCCTCAAGCTGGCGGACAAGGGCAAGGAACTGGAGCTTGTCGAACAGGCCGGGGAAGGTGAGGAGGTCTATCTTGTCGTGGAGACGACCCCCTTCTACGCCTTGGGCGGGGGCCAGACAAGTGACCTGGGGGAGGTCCGCCAGGGCTCTGCCCGGGCCCGCGTCACCGCAGTTGAAAGAACCGGTGACGGGGTGGTCCTGCACAAGGCCAGGATCGAGGAGGGCCAGCTCAGGGCCGGCCTGTCGCTCACCTTGTCGGTTGCCAGAGATGAGAGGAAGGCGACGGCAAGAAACCATACCGCCACCCACTTGCTTCACGCGGCCCTGCGTTCCATCCTCGGGGAAGAGGCCGCGCAAAAAGGCTCCTTTGTCTCGCCTGACAGATTGCGCTTTGATTTCCTCTACGAGGGCCCCCTGGCCTATGAAAAACTGCGTGACATCGAAGACTTTGTCAATCGGGCTATCCTTGATGATCTTCCCGTCATTACGGAACTGATGAGCCTGGAGGAGGCACGGGACTCAGGGGCAGTCGCCCTCTTCGGGGAAAAATACAGTGACTCGGTCCGGGTCATCTCCTGTGGCACACTGTCACGGGAGCTCTGTGGGGGGACCCATTTGAAATCAACCGGCCAGATGGCCCTCTTTCGGATCCTTTCAGAAAGCGGTGTCGCCTCGGGTGTCAGGCGGATTGAGGCTGTCACGGGGGCGCGCGCTATGGAGGAGGCGGGCCGGGACGCAGAGATCATCCATGAGCTTGGGCTCGCCTTGAGGGCTAGGCGGGAGGATTTGGTCGCCAGGCAGGCGGCCCAGGAGGAAGAAATCCGCTCGCTTCGCGATGAAGTGAGGAAGCTGGAGAACAAGGAGCTGGCTGAATCGGTTGATAAGCTGACAGGGGAGGAGGAGATGATTGGGTTCTTCCGGGTCCTCTTCCACGTTTTTTCAGATTATGACGCGGAAGACTTGCGTGAGGCGGGTGATCGTTTCCGTGACCGCCTGGGGGGAAATGCTGTTATTGTCCTGGCCTCCGTCCTGCCGGGCAAGGTGCTCTGGCTGGCCATGGCCGGCCCTGACGCCGTGGGGAAGGGCATAAAGGCCGGGGATCTGGTCCGTGAAGCCGCCAGGATTACGGGTGGTGGAGGCGGCGGACGACCCGATATGGCGCAGGCCGGTGGCCGCCAGGTTGAAAAACTGGACCAGGCTTTGGAGGAGGTCCGCCGACTGATCAGGAAAGAAGCCGGAAAATAGGGGGTAAGAGAGATGGATGCCTGCGTATTCTGCAAAATTGTATCGGGGGAGATTCCCTCAAAAAAAATCTATGAGGACGAGGAGGTCCTGGCCTTTGAGGATCTGAATCCTGTCGCCCCCGTTCACGTCCTGGTCGTTCCCAAAGAACACTATCCCAATCTTATCGAAATGTCAGGCGATCCGGTTGGCAGGGAACTGCTGTCGAAGGTCCATGGGGCCCTGCCAGCCATCGTCCGTGCCTGCGGTCTGGACCAGCAGGGCTTCCGCCTGATCAATAACTGTGGAGAAGACGCCGGGCAGACGATCATGCACGTGCATTTTCATCTGATCGGCGGTATTCCCCTGGGTCCCAGGATTCTTTAATTCAGGACTGGCCGTCGCCAACAGCACGGAGCAGCTTCCTGATCCTTGCTGTCGGGTCAAGAAGTGACGAGAGCGAGGCGTTATGGTTCAGGGCATCAATGATGAGGGCGACGAAGCGGGAGACGCTCACATCCTTGTACCAGGGGGCCGCCAGCAGCTCAGGCGTCCTGTAAATAAGGTTGGTGCAAAAGACCGCGTCGATGGTCCCGTCTTCATAGGCCCTATTGAACAAGTCAAGTCCGTCGGTAAAGAGGCCGAAGGTGGCGACGCAGAATATCTTGCGCGCCTTTTTGGATTTTAAGGTCTTGGCGATCTCAAGCATGGATTCCCCGGAAGAAATCATATCGTCAACGATGATGACATCGCGGCCATCCAAGGGCTGACCAAGGAATTCGTGGGCGATTATGGGGTTGCGGCCATTCTTGATCCGGGTGTAATCCCGTCGCTTATAGAAGGTGCCGAGAGGGATGCCCAGCACGGAGGCATAATACATGGCCCGGTAAATCGCGCCCTCATCGGGGCTGATCATCATCATCTCATCGTGGAGGAACTTGATATCAGGATAGGTCTTTACCATGGTTTCCAGGACCTGGTAGGTGGTCGGGACACTTTCGAAGCCGGATGTGGGAGTGGCGTTGGCCACACGGTCATCATGGGCGTCGAAGGTGACAAAGTTGTCAACGCCCAGCTGATCGAGCTCTATAAGCATATGGGCGCAGTCCAGGGATTCACGCGCATTGCGCCGGTGCTGTCTCCCCTCGTAGAGGTAGGGCATGATGACATTGATACGGCGGGCCTTACCGGATGAAGCCAGAATGACCCTTTTCAGATCCTGGTAGTGATCGTCGGGACTCATTTTGTTTTCAACGCCGCGCATCTTGTAGCCTATGGAGTTATTGGTCACATCGCAGAGGATATAGAGGTCGTGGCCCCGGATAGTCTGCTCGATGACTGCCTTGCCCTCACCGGAGGAGAAGCGGAAGGTATTGACGGGGACATGGAAGTCCTCCCGGAGGAAGCCGACGGAAATCATATCCGGCCGCGCTTCCGTCAGATATTCTTCCCGGCGTGCCACCAGGGCCTGGTTGACTTCAAGAGAGAATTCCCTGGCCCCCTTCAGGGCGATAAGGGCGATGGGAGCGATCGGTTGCATGGGATTGTTGCCGTACTGATCGTAGACATAATAATTCTTATCACTTATTTTCTTAGCTTTTTTTATTTCTTCGGGCGTCATCTTCCATCACTCCTGCTCAACTGCCGGCTGCTCCATATCTGCGAAGGAGAGCTGTCTGTCCATAGCTTCTTCATCCTGCCTTGCGGGTTTCCTTTCCTCCAGGAGGGCCTTGATGCGGGCCGCAGGCGCCGTAAGCCGAAGGAGGGAAGCGTCGTGATTGAGGGCGTTGATCAGCAAGGCCAGATCATCCGCCATGGGTATATCGGTGTACCAGGGGGAGGAGAGGACCTCCGGCGGCCGGTAGGACATGTCGGTCGAGAAGACGCGTTCAATGATCCCACTCTCCCAGGCCTGCCTGATGGCGGCGATCCCCTTGGTGAACTGGGTAAAGGAAACAGCGCAGATTATTCGCTTGGCCCCCCTTGACTTGAGTTCGCTGGCACAGGCAATCATGCTGCCCCCGCTGTCAATCAGATCACTGACGAGAATAATGTCCTTGCCTTCGACCGAATCGCCCAGGTAGGTCTTGGTCACAACCTGGCGCAGGTCGGACTCGACGTATTGGAAGTCACAGCGGGAGTAGAAGATACCCAGAGGTACCTGCAGGGAGGAGGCGAAGAAGATGCTGCGGTTGATGCTGACTTCATTGGGGCTCACGATCATAAGCGAATCCCCCTCTATCCGGAGATCCGGAATGGTCTCAAGGATGGTGCGGATACTCTGATAGGAGGTGGGGAAAGACTCAAAGTTGGAATTGGGAACGGCATTGGCTACCCGGGAGTCGTGGGCGTCGAAAGTCATGAAGCTATCAATGCCTAGCTCGAATAGATAGCGCAACATGGCGCCACAGTCAAGTGATTCCCTGGCTGTCCTTCGAAAGCGCCTGCCCTCAAAAAGATAGGGCATAAGGACGTGGATGCGGGCGGCCGAGTCCCGTGTGCAAAGGATGAGGCGTACCAGGTCAAGGAAGTGTTCATCAGGCGCCATCGACACAGGTTCGCTGTAGCGGTTATAATGGGCGCCGTAGTTGAGAACATCCGTCAGAATGAAAAGATCGTGCCCGCGGACGGAGTCGATGACCCGGGCCTTGCCCTCGCCCGATCGAAAGCGGGTAAGATCAACGGCAATCCGATACTCTTCCCGGACATAGCCGGGAATATCGATCAATTCAGGTTTCTGGACAGCGGCGGCCTGTCTTCTGAGACTTAGCTGGTGGTTGATGCGTTCGGCGAGGGCGGGGTCGATTTGTTGGGTAATCAAACCGATCGGTCCATAGGAATCAAGCTCTGGCTCATCTTCAACTTGGTTTTTAACGGACTGATCAGCCGGGAAGGCAAGGTTCAGCATGAATAATCCTCCGGTGGCATAATTATAGCAGAAGAAAGGGGGTCGCCGGCCATGGCAGACGCAAGAAAACCCAAGCGGGAGACGGGAGGAGTTGCCTACACAGCGGCAGCTTCCAGCAAACAGTTCCCCAAACCCTCCCGGCGGGAGATCGCCTTCGCGGGTCGGTCCAATGTCGGAAAATCAACCCTGGTCAACGCGCTGAGTAATCGTAAAAACCTGGCCAGGACCAGCAAAACCCCAGGCAAGACACGGATGGTCTTTTTTTATGACGTCTCTCCTGATTGCTATTTCGTCGACCTTCCGGGCTACGGTTACGCCCAGGCCTCAAGGCGGGAGCAGGACAGCTTCTCCAAGGTGACCAATGCCTATTTTGAAGCGGGCCGGCCTATCGGCCTGGTCCTCCTCCTCCTGGATATCAGGCGGGGATTCGGCGACCTGGATTTGCAGATGCTGGATTATCTGTGTCATTTCGATCTTGAATGGCAGGTTGTCCTGACCAAGTCTGACAAACTATCCCGCCAGGCTGTCCTTGAGGCAGAGAGGGAGGCCCTTGAAATCATTGAGCGCTACGCCGATCAATATGGACGCAAGGCCTCGCCTCCCCTGTCGGTTTCCGCTGGACTCAAACCGCGTGATGGGAAGATAATGGAGTTGCGGGAGCTGATCGCCTCCCACACGAGCGGGGCGATTTGACAGCTACCGGCAGTCTGGGGGGGTGGACCGGCCATAAGCGACCGGACTGAAGAAGCATAATCCCCCTATGACCGAAGCTCCGGGAATTGAAGATCGCTTGGGAAGGGCGGCCCTCCGTCCAGGAGCCATCCTCTTCCTCCTCGTGCTGATCACGGTTTTCTGCTCGACCCAGCTACGCATCAGGCGTTGGGAAAGGGAACTTCCCCTGGAAGAGATCAGCTTTACAGCCTTGATCAAGGATCCGGGTACGGCGGTGCCCGGAGACGAAGATGGGGGACGGACCCAGACCTTGATTCTGGCGGACGGGACGCCCGTCCTCCTTTGGATGGAAAGGCCGGGCCGCAAGGGGGATCGGGTGGAAGGCCGGGCTCGCTTTGTGGTCCCGGAGGGGACAAGGAATCCGGGTGGCTTCTCGCGCCGCAACTGGCTCTGGTCCAAAGGGGCGGTTTGGCTTGGCACTGCCAGCCGGATCCGGATCATAGAGGAAGACAACCTGCTCCTGAAGCTGGGCAGGTTGCCCCAGGCCATCCGATGCCAGGTCCGCTCAAACATCTCCTCTTTCTGGTTGAAGGGAGGGGGGCCCTTCTTGCTCTCCCTCTCGGTCGGTGACAGCCGTCTGCTCAGTGACCGGCAGAAATATATGCTGAGGACGGCTGGCCTGTCACATCTGACCAGCGTCTCGGGGACCCATCTCCTTTTTATTCTGACCCCCTTTCTTAAACTGACAGGAAGACTCAAGTTGCCGCGACGTCTGAGACAGGGATTCCTGATCCCCCTCCTGATCCTGCCAGGTACCCTGAGCGGCTGGAAAAGCGGCATCAGCCGGGCCTCGACGGTCTCACTCCTCTCCCAGCTGGATCTGCCCCTGAGGCGGCGAGGCGATCCTTTCAATTCCCTCTGTATCGCCGGATCACTTATCCTGACCCTCCGCCCCTACTCTTTCTACGATACGGGCTTCTGGATGAGCCTGACCACAGCCGCGGCCGTCACCTACACGGCCGGCCGCCTTTACGGACAAGCGGCCAATCCCCGGACCAGGCTGGCAGGCCAGCTTCAGAGGTCCGTCCTTTTCTCAATTGCCGCCCAAGCGGTGATCCTGCCCTATCAGATGCTCTCGGCGCCCGGGATCCATCTCCTGGCACCGCTTGCCAATGTCGCCGCCCTCCCCCTGGCGGCCTTCCTGACCGCCGCTACTTACCTGGCCCTGGGCCTTATGTCCTTGTTCCCGGCCGGCTCCCTGGCCGCCCGGACCTGTATTTCCTTCTTCACAGCCCTCCTGTCTCCCGGCGTCCGTCTGTTTGAGTGGCTGGCCGAATCCACGGCCAGGAGTCGTGCTGCCTTCCTTCCCCTGAAATGGCCTCTCCTGGCCCTGCCCCTGATCCTTATGACAGTCCTCTGGCTGAAAGGGCAGGGGGGGAAGATCCTGGTCCATAGGAAAATCATCGCCCTTGCCACTAGCCTCTGGACAGGCCTGGTCCTGGTTTTCTTCTTCTGGTCTTCCAGTCATCTGGTCCTCTTCCTGGATGTCGGTCAGGGAGACGCCAGCTTATTGATAGACAGGGGAGGGAACACCCTGCTGGTTGACGGTGGTGACAGGGGAGAGGGCTATCATACGGTGGTTCCGGCTGCCAGGAGTTATGCTGTCACCCGGATTGATCTGGCCCTGGTTACCCATGCCCACAGTGACCATGCCGGAGGTGTGGCCGAGATGCTGGAGCTGGGGCTGATCGACCGCCTCTGCCTGCCGGTGGAACTGAAGCCTGTCTATCCGGGCTCAGGGGAGGGGGAGGAGGATATGACGGAGGAACTGCTCCGGCTGGCCCAGGAGGCCCGGGTTCCCGTTGAGAGGGTCAAGGCGGGCGATCGGATAGAATACGGCGGTTATAGGATCGAAGTTCTGCATCCCCAGGATGACCAGACCTCGGGAGACCTGAATGAAGCTTCCCTTGTTTTACGTATCACCCTCGATCAGGTCAGCCTCCTCCTGACCGGTGACCTGACCGACAAGGGTGAGATGGCCCTGCTTGGGAGGGGTGGTTCCCCGGAGGCGGATCTTTTGCATGTCGGACATCATGGCTCCCGTTATTCGACCACCGAGGCTTTCCTGAAGTCCGTTGATCCGGATCTGGCCCTTATTTCCTCCGGGCAAGGGAATCGGTACGGGCATCCGCACCAGGAGTTGCTGGACAGGCTGGCCGACCATTCGGTTGAGCTGGTACGGACGGATCAGAGCGGCGCCGTTTTGTTGAAGATAAAAGAAGGAAAGGGTAGGATTAAAAGGTGGTTGGAATAGGGGAGAGATTTGATGATTCCACTGGCTGACAAATGGATGGATTACCCTGAGACGGTTGAGGATCTTAAGCGGGCAATTGACCGGCCTGCCTATATCCTGACGGGTGACGAAGTCTTTTTGATTGAGCAGGTCAGGGTCAGACTCTTGTCTGCCTTGCTTACCCCGGGTTCTGAAGGCCTGGATGCTGTCAGCTTCAAAGGGGACGGAAACCCGAACTCGATTGATTTTTCGGCCCTTCAAGCCGAGATTTCGACCCCGCCCTTCTTTTCCGACAACAAGGTGATTTTCCTTGACAGGACGGGTTTTTTTGATGGCTCCCGATCAAAGGATTTGATCCCCGCTGCCTTGGAGGCCATTCTCATCTCGCTGCCAGAGCACTGTCATCTTGTCTTCAGGGAGGAGGGCGCGACCCAGAACAGTCTCTTGAAGAAAATGCGGAAGAGTGGTGCCCTGTCAGCCAAATTTGGCCGCCAGACCAACAGGGACCTGCAATTGTGGGTATCGGGCCTTTGCCGTCGTGAAGCTTGCCGTATCACCCGGGAGGCGGCTGATTCCTTGATCCGGCGCTGCGATTACGCTATGTCGGATATCCTGAATGAACTTACGACAGTATTTCTATATTTTGCCTATACAGGGAAAAAGGACATTGGCCTGGCTGATATCGATTACCTTTGCCGGGAGGACTTAACCGGCAAAATTTTCGATCTCACAGACGCCATCGCAGCCGGCAAGATCGATCAGGCCCTTGAAAGGCTGGATATCCTGCTGGCCCGCAGGGAACCGCCCCTTTTCATCCAGACCATGCTGGCCCGCCAGACACGCGACCTTCTGGTTGCCCGGGAGTCAGGGACCAGCGACAGAATCATAGGATCCGGCGTGACTCAAAGTCGTTTTTTCGCAGGCAAGCTGGCCAGCCAGGCCAGGCGCTTCACCGCCGACAAACTGGAAGCTATGTTGGAGACTTGCTTCCAGGCGGATCTGGCCGTTAAATCGGGTAGACTCGACGGGGAAGACGCCCTGGCCATCCTGGTCATCCGGGCCTGTGGACTGGCCTGACCTTCCATCCGGATCTACCGGCTCTTTAAATTCAAATGATCTCATCAAGGCGACAGCTTCCCGGCGGCCGGGCCTGTTCCTGCTGCCTGCCGGTGAAGGCATAAAGAAAAGGAGATCAGTATGAAACTTGACCAGGAGGGCCATCAGGCGCCCTTGACCATGAAGGAGCTGCCGCCAGGCGAGCGGCCCTATGAGAAGGCGGAAAGGGAAGGGATAGGGTCCCTCAGCCATGCCGAATTGTTGGCCATTATCCTGACTTCGGGAAGGGGAGGGGAGACGGCGATCCAGACCGCACAGAAGCTTCTCCTTAAATGCGATGGCATCAAAGGTCTGCTCGAAACCAGCCCGGAAGAAATGCAGGAAGTGCCGGGAATCGGCCGCGTCAAGTCAATCCGGGTCCTGGCGGCGGTGGAGATAGGACAACGCGCCGTCGCCGAGCGCCAGGCAGAGGTCAGGACGCCGGCAGCCGGGCCGGACGATGTCATCCGGCATGTGGAGGCGACCATGCGCTATCTCCCCAGGGAGGAATTCCATGTCCTCCTGCTGGACACGAGGAATCGAATCATCAAATCAGTCAGGATTTCACAAGGTGGCCTGGCGGCCGCCGTCATACATCCCCGGGATATTTTCAGGGAGGCTGTCAAGGCCAACGCGGCATCCATTGTCCTGGTCCACAATCATCCAAGTGGGGACCCCTCGCCTTCACGTGCCGACATAGAATCGACCAGAAAGTTTACTGAGTTGGGCAAAGTGATGGGCATACCGGTTCTTGATCACGTCATTGTCGGCGCCGAGTCATCAGCCAGTTTCAGCCGTCTGGGCCTCTGCTGACACTCCAGTTTCACCCCTTTATGCTAAACTGGTTCCGTCATTCATAAGGAAGAGATGGATGGCGGAAGGAGCCGGTTGACCGTGAAACGACGTGGTCCAAGGATCATGGTGATTGTCCTTATTTCGGCAGGTCTGCTGGCGGCCTTTATTTTGACGGCCCTGCCGGGGACGACACGTTCCCGCATCGGTGACCTCTTCGGCTCTGCCTTCGATCCCGTCGTCTCGATCTTCCAAAAGGGTGTGAGCTCGACACGCGCCTATTTTGGGGCAGTCAGTGAAAACAGGAGATTGCGCGAACAGATCGGGGAACTGGAGGAGGAAAAAGCAAGACTCAATCTTCGGATCCTCCAGGACGAGGACAAAATCAAGGCCTACGAGGAATTGAAGGAGGCCTTCCATCTGGTGACGGCCTTTGAAGACAGGTATATCCAGGGTGCCGCCCTTACCAACCGTGAACTTGGTCCCCTCTTCGACCTCTTCAGGATAAGGGCTGGCAGGTTGCAGGGACTTAGCGTGCAAGCCGCTGGTACCCTGCCCGTAATCGATCAGGATATGGCACTGATCGGCCGGGTCCACTCGACGGAGATGACTTCCAGCAAGGTCCTTCCCCTGCTCCACGAAGCCTTCTCAGTGAGCGCGCGTGTGGAAGGAAGCTACCGTTCCTCCTTCCGGGTGAGGGGTGATCTGGAACTCCGTACCCAGGGCCTTTGCCTGGCTGATAACATCGAGGAGGGAACGCCGGTCCGCCTTGGCGACCAGCTGGTGACTTCAGGGGAGGGGGGCGCCTACCCGGAGGGAATCGCCATCGGGGAGGTCGTGGAGGTCCGCACTGACAGGTATGGAAAAACCGTGACCTGTGTCGTCAAGCCGGCCGCTGATTTTGACGCCTTGCGCTATGTATTCGTTTTGATGGAGACCGGGAATGAATCCTGAAGTGAGCCTGGGAAGAAGAATCGCCGTCTACGCTCCCGGCCTGCTGATCTTCGCCCTGGCAGAGCTCCAGCTGTCACTCAATCCCGCTTTCCCGTCGCCCGCTTTTTTACTGATCTTCCCACTTCTGGCCGGCCTGTGGACGCCTGGTTATGATGGGTTTGTCCTGGGGCTGGTCGCGGGTTTCATCAGTGACTACGCGGCCGGCCGGGGCTATGGCCCGGGTATGCTCCTCTTGATGGCCTTTGGCCTTTGCGGCAGTTATCTGGCCCGGGAGGGCTGGCGCCAGTACGCGGTGCGCGGCGGCATCCTCCTTGTGGCCGCAAGTCTTGCCCAGGCCCTGATCTACTCGCTGCTTGCCTGGATGATTCCCCTGAGGCCTCTGGAGGGTTCACTTCCAGGCCTCTTGAAGCTGTCCCTCTCAAGTCTGCCGGCCCAGGTCCTGTCCACTGGTCTGGGAGCTTTGCTGGTGACCGGCTATCTCTTCCTGGCCTTCCGTGATTGGAAGCAGGTCAGGAGACGGCACAAATCAGGCCCGGCGGCGGAGGAGGCCTTGAATGTCTGACCTGGCGGGCCCTCCGATTCAAAAAGCCGGCGCCAAACGGAGCTATTCGCTCTTTCCAGGCGGCAGTCGTTTCGCGATCCTGGGGGCCCTTGTCGCCCTTGTCCTCTTCATTATTATGATCCGGACAGGGGCCCTCCAGCTCTTCGGGAGTCAGGACACCTATGTGTCTGAAACGGTGGGCAGTATGAGTGAAATCACCCTGGATGCCCCGCGTGGCGATATCGTCGACCGGAATGGCTTGCCCCTGGCCGTTTCAGATGCCATCAACCGTGTTGAGCTTGTTTCCACCCAGATGACCAATGACCAGCTCAACCGTTTTCTTCTCGATATTGCCTTGGTCTTCCACGAATATGGCAGTCAGTTCAATAGCCCCCTCCTGGCCTGGCTGGACCTGCCGGAGGAGCTTAGGGACCTGGACCTGCTTGAGACGGACGAGTCACTCCGCTTCGTTTTCCGCCAGGCCTTCGAAGAAATCGTAGACTGGCAGACGGACAAGGATCTCTTCAATCTCATCGAGAGGGAGAAGGCGGTGACAGAGCGCCAGAAGAGGCGTCAGGTCCGGGAGGACCCCAACGAGTTTTTTGATTATCTGCTTTACGACTTCTTTGTTATCGAACCGGACAGGACCTCGGGTAGCCGCCTCTATTCGGATGGCGAGGCCTTCCTGATCATGCAGCTCCGCTACCTCATCCTGGAGAACAACTGGCTCTATACCAGCCGGCAGCCTTTTGTCCTGGCAGACCAGATCCCGGAGGATCTGGCCGCCCGCTTTGTCGAACAGAACTATCGCTTCCCGGGCCTTGTCATCACCAAGCATTACAAGCGCCGCTATACCGCCGACAGCCGTTATGTGGGCCATGCACTGGGTTATGTCGGCCTCATCTCCTCCAATGAATACAACCGCCTGAAATCGGCCGGCTATTCGATCAACGACCTGGTAGGCAAAACAGGGGTTGAACAGGCGGCGGAGCGATATTTGAGGGGAGAAAGTGGCTCTTATACCCTGGACCTCTGGTACGCGGAGGGGGCGGCTGAACCCGTCAGCTACCCTGGAGAGATAGCCAAGCTCCCCCTTGCCGGCAACGAGGTAAAAATGACCATCGATATGGATTTGCAAAAACTGGGCCGGGATGAGCTCGAACGCAAGATCATGGAGTACCGGGGCAGCAGGCACCGGGAGAGGATACTGGAAGCGCCGGGTGGTTGTGTCGTCGTCCTGGATGCCAAGACAGGTGCCGTCCTTGTCAACGCCAACTATCCGGATTTTGACCCCCAGGATTTTATCATCCAGGACAAGGATCCGGACGCGGCCGGGCGGGTCTCCGAATTGTTGAAGGACACGGAAGGCCGCCCTCTGTTGAACCGGGGGATAGCGGAAACCTATACACCAGGGTCGACCTTCAAGCCGATCACCGGCATCGCGGCCCTTGAGGCCGGTGCCGTAAACCCCTATAACAATATCCTGACCTGCCGCGGTTCCCAGGAGATTGGCGGCTTTCTCTGGAGCTGCTATGCCTACCATGGAGACATAGACTTCAGCCGGGCCGTGGTGACTTCCTGCAACCTTTATTTTTTCCAGATAGCGGTTGAAACAGGGATTGACAAGATCAGCGATATGGCGAAAACCCTGGGCCTTGGGGAAATGCCCGGGCTAGACATTTCAGGTGAAGCGGCCGGCGTCCGGCCCTCCCGGGAAGTAAAAAAACAGCTTAACTCCCGGCCCGAAGACCAGACCTGGTTCATTGCCGACACTTGCCAGACTTCAATCGGCCAGTTCTACAACAGCTACAGCATGATACAGATGGCGCGGGCTGTCGCCGGCTACGCCACCAATGAACTGCCCACCCCCCACTTCATCAAGGAGATCGTGGCACCTGACGGAAGCCTCCTCGTAGCTGAAAAAATAGAAAATGTTTCGCTGGGCTTCGATCCTGTCAACCTAGCCACCCTGCGTGAAGGCATGGTTGCCCTGTCCAAGGAGCGGACAAACAGGACCGGGGTACTCTTCCACGATTTTCCCATCAAGGTCGCCTGCAAGACAGGAACCGCTGAAGCATACAATGACAAGATGGAGCCCATCTCCAATTCCGTATTCGTCTGTTATGCTCCGGCCGATGATCCGGAAATCGTAATCGCCCACGCCATCTCGGATGGCCCTTTTGGCGAATACTCCGCTGACATCTCCTACAGGATCCTGTGTGAATATTTCGGGATAGAGCCCACCCATGCCAGGATGGGATCCTATGATGAATACAGGGGCCGTTAGCCTCATCTTGTAACCTGTGTCGTGTTCGTCTACAATGGTTACCAACGGTTTTCGGCTGGAATAAATATTTGGAGAGAAGGGTTTGACCGCATAATTATTTTGCTTGTCGCCGGTGTATGAAATGAGAATTGTCCTCCTGTCTGACGCTTCGAAAAATGAACTGCTGGTTAATTTCTGCATAGCCTATAAGCAGATCCTGGCCCGGCATGATTTGATCTCTCCTCTGAATACAGCCCGCCTTATCAAGGAGGCAACCTCCTTGCCGCTTGAGACCTATTCGTCAGACCTGGACAGCACCTATAGCCGGCTGGCTTCCCTGGCACTCTTCAATGAGATTGACGCGGTTATCTGCATTCGCGACCCCGCCCTGCCTTCACCGGAATCACAGCAAAGGCTTTTTCAGTCCTGTGACGTCAACAGCATTCCCTTCGCGACCAATACAGCGACGGCAGAAATCCTCGTCCTGGCAATCCACCGTGGCGATCTTGACTGGCGTGAACTGGTGCGTACATGAGCAGAATTATTGAGATTACCAAAGAATTATCCTATTTCCCCGAACGATTCAAGGCCTGCAATGTCTACTTGCTGAAAGGCCTTGATCATGCCGTCCTTTTCGACCCCTCGCAAAATGCTGACCAGCTGGCTTCGGACCTGCCCATCTCCATGCTGATCGCGACACACGCCCATTACGATCATATCGGGAGACTCGACAAATGGAAGGAAGCAAGGCCCGACCTTCCCTTCTTGATGCATGCCGCGGATATCCCTATGCTTGACGACCCGGCTTGTAACGCTTCCATTTTTTTCGGCAAACCGATCGCCTTCCCGCATCCTGACAGGACTTTTGAGGAAGGGGACCGGATCGAGATCGACTCCCTCTATTCCTTGCTTGTCTACAACACACCTGGCCATACCATGGGCTCCTGCTGCTTCCTTGTCCAAAGACGGGAGGGGGACCAGGATATTCCGGTCGCCTTGCTGACAGGGGACACCTTGTTCGACCGCGGCTGGGGCCGGACCGATTTTGTCACGGGTGACGACAGCTTGATGCGGAACTCGCTTGAGCGGCTCTATGCCCTGATGACCGGTTTGCCGGGAGATCTCCCTGTCTGTCCGGGGCACGCCTCCCTAACGACTGCGGCCCAGGCCTGCCGCTTTCTCCAGCTTATGGGATTCACCGGCTAAACACCCCAAACCAGGCGATTCAGCCAAAAAGACCAGGGGAGACCTGCCCTGTCAACCGGGGCTTTGAAAGATCCCCCAGGCTCCTGCCATGCTGATGAGGAAATTCTGATCAGCTGAAAAGGAGTGGATTATTATGGGTTTTTCTCTTGATGCCATGGTCGCCATCCCCTGTTGTCTTTCCATTTTGGCCCATACGATCGGTTTGGCCGGACCGGTCTCGACCGGGCTGAAGGCTACGGCCAGACTGACGGCCTATGCCGCAAGGCAGACAAGGAGCCAGGGGGCCACCTGTAGCCATTATCTATTGGACAGGGAGGGAAGCAAGCTTCCTTGCGTCGAAACCAGCCCGCAAAAAATTGTCGAAGTCCTGTCACTGGCGAGAGATCTTTCGGGTTATTTGCCGGCCGGCCTATTCCCGGAGGGGGAATCCCTCCCATGAGGGAAAGGGGAGCCGGAAGCATGGGGCCCTCCTCCCGGCTTACCTGCTGTGGTTCGATCAGTCTGGCCCTTTGTATAGTCCTGCCTGTCGCCCTCCTCCTCTTCAACAGCATCCTCCTTCACAGCCGGCGCGTAAGGGCCGAACTTGACCTTGTGAGGGGGGCGGTGTCGACGGGTGAGGCCGCCCTGGCGCTTTACGATCGCGGCCTTTACCGAGATTTTGGACTTTTCGGCCTGGACAGCCTGAAGCTGGACAGGGCGGTTTCCAGTCTGATCGGTCCTGACAGCAGGGCCCGCTACAGGCTGACACCGGAGGAGCCCCTGACCGGGACAAGAGTCTTGAGGGCGGGCATTGCCCGGCACATGACCTTGAGGGCCGCCAGCAGTCTTATTGCGGATGCCCTGGACAAATTAAGGCAGATCCAGCTGCTGGACAGTGAAATCCCTGACACAAGACTGACTGAACTCCTGCCGGCGGGATTTGACGCCGGCTATGAAGCAGTTGATAAGCCCTTGGACTTCCCGGACCAGGAGGAGCCGGAATGGTTTGGGGAATACAACAGTTACATGGATGACCAGGTACGGGCCGTCTACCAGGAGGGTCTCTCCTATTTGGCGCCTGTCGTCCTGCCCGGGGAAGACGGTAGCCTGGAGACCGTGGATTTCGATCCTTTCAGCGGCAGTAACCTTGATAAACTGGGCAAGGTCCTGGACAGTGTGTTCTTCACGGCACCGGAAGGCGGCCTGGACCGGCTGATCCTCAGTGAATACACCCTGGCCTACTTTAAAAATGATACTCCCTTTGTCATCCGGCAGGGTGTGGAAATCGAGGACAAAACACCGGATGGCAGAGTCCTGGCCTCTTTTTCATCCCTCAGGGATAAGGAGGCGGAGGAGATCGCGACAGGCCTGGAAGGAAAAAATGCCTCTGCCGTCGTCCTGCTTTTCATCGGTTCAATCCGTCTTGTCTGCCACCTGGTCAATTGTTTGACTGATGCTTCGAAGATGAACAGTTACCGGGCCACAGCGGCCGCCATCTCCGCCGGGATCGCGGCCATATCAATGGGGGAGGTCATGATCGATCCGGAGGTTATGACCTGGATCCTCCTTGTCACCGCAACCCTTGGCAAGTCTGTCCACGACTGCTCACAACTGAAGAAAGGTTATGAAATAGACCTTTGGCCGGGGGAACTGAAGGTGAACGTCTCCATGCGCTACCGCGACTACCTCCGTCTAATGATCATACTCCAGCCCCCTGACACGATCACTGATCGGATAGGGGCCGTAATCAGCCGCCAGTATCCCGGTAGCTATTACACGAAAGTCACCTGCCTGGCCGAGTGGTCGGATGTCAGTGTCACGCACGCGGCTTCCTTCAGCACACGTCCTGCGGAGCCGCTTGATCCCTAGCTGAAGGAGCAGGCAAACTTGGAGGTTCTTCAATGCCAGGACCCGTTTTGAAAAGGATGAAGAAAGGTCAAGGCCCGGCAAAGAGCGTTGAGGCCATGATTTCCCTGGAAGCGGTACTTGTCTTCCCCTTCATTCTCATGCTCTTATTTGTCTTCATTGGAGGTATCCAGGGTGAACATGAGGCCATCATCCTCTCCCATGCCCTCGATCAGACAGCCCGGGAGATCGCCTTGTTCCTCCCCCTGGCCGACCTTGCGGAAGGCTTCCTGGATCCGGCCTCCTGGATCCGGGAACTTATCCCGGATGAGACCCTGGCGGGCCTGGCCCTGGATGGACTTTCCGATATAGCGGCGACGACCCTTGCCTCCCCCTTCCTCCTTCAGCGCCTGGATGTCTGGGTCAAGGCCATTGCGCAAAGCCGGCAGGTCAGACAGCCGATGGGGGCAAGACGGATGGCCGTGGATTTTGATGAGTACAGGCAGACAATCTGGCTCTGCCTGTCATTTGAGCGCTCGACCCTCTTTACCCGGGACTGGTGTGAGATCCGGTCCAGGGTACCGGTCTGGAATGCCCATAGCTTCAAAGAGGAGGGGGAGGGGGAGGGGGAGGAATCATCGGATGACTCTATCTGGTCCCTTTCAAACTTCGAGCGCGGACTGGCCTTCCGACAGATTTTTGGAGGCCACCTGCCAACTTTTTATCCGGTCATCGCCGCCTGGAATGGTCATGAAGCTGTGGCCATAAAGAGCATGGACTGGACAGCGCCGTCCTGGTCCACGCCGTCGGCTGTTGAAAGAAGGGTCGATGATTTTGTCCGTGATCTGGCGAATTTTGAGGGGGCGGGAGGGGAAGGCCCGTCGCCCGGTGAAATAGGGGCCAGACGCTTGATTCTGGTGATCCCCGGCAATGAAGTCAACTGGAAGACGGAAGGTCTGCTCAGCCGGTGGAGACAGAAGGCTCAAGGACAAGGTGTATCCCTTGATATTCGTGAATATGGCCTGAGCCATGTCTATCAGGACCTGGATTAAGGGAGGTCTGCGCATAGCCTGCTGGCGCATTGTCACTTAAAATAGAGTAAGATGAAGGCCGTATGAAGTATATGCGGGAAGTAAATTATGAGTTTAATAACCAGTCTCATCGGGACCTATTCTGAGCGGGAATTAAAGAAAACCCGGTCGTTGACAGCCGCGGTTCTTGACCTTGAAGACCGCTACACGGGCCTGTCGGAAGAGGAATTGAAGCGGTCGACACAAGTGTTCAGGGAGAGGCTGGCCCAGGGCGAAGCTTTGGATGCCCTCCTGCCGGAGGCCTTTGCCGCCGTCCGCGAGGCCAGCAAGCGTGTCCTGGGCATGACGCATTTTCCTGTCCAGATCCAGGGCGGTATAGTCCTCCACCAGGGACGGATCGCTGAGATGAAGACAGGGGAGGGGAAGACCCTGGTCGCTACCCTGCCGGCCTACTTGAATGCGCTGACGGGGGCGGGTGTCCACATTATCACGGTCAACGACTACCTGGCCCGCCGCGACAGCGAGTGGATGGGGAAGATCTACCGCTATCTGGGGCTGGAGGTGGGCTTGATTGTCCACGGCCTGGACAGGGTGACCAGAAGGCGGTCCTACGCCGCCGACGTGACCTATGGAACCAACAATGAGTTTGGATTCGATTATCTGCGCGACAACATGGTCATGTCCATCGAAGACTGTGTCCAGCGGGTCCTGAACTTTGCCATTGTCGATGAGGTGGACAGCATCCTGGTCGACGAGGCCCGGACCCCCCTCATAATCTCGGGGGCGGGGACGGACTCCTCGGAGCTCTACCAGCGGGCTGAGCAGTTTGTCAGGCGACTTCAGCCAAAATATGTCATACAAAAGGAGGCGCTCCGGACCTCGGAAGAGATCGAGGAGGTGGAATCAGGCGCCGACTATATCGTCGATGAGAAGGCAAAGAGCGCGGTGCTGACAAAAGCCGGTGTCAGCAAGGCGGAGGAGTATTTTGCCATCGAAAACCTGTCGGACCAAGAGAACTATGAGGTTAACCACCATATCTCCAACGCGCTCAAAGCCCACGGTACCATGCACGCGGACAGGGACTACGTCGTCAAGGACGGCCAGGTAATCATCGTCGACGACTTCACCGGCCGGCTTATGTTCGGAAGGCGTTACAGCAACGGCCTCCACCAGGCCATTGAGGCCAAGGAGAGGGTAGCCATCCAGGATGAGAACAAGACCCTGGCCACCATCACCTTCCAGAACTATTTCCGTATGTACGGGAAGTTGTCCGGGATGACGGGCACAGCCCTGACGGAAGAGGATGAATTCCGCCAGATCTACAATCTTGATGTAGTCAGCATCCCGACCAATGTGCCCATGATCCGTACCGACGCCCCTGATGCGGTTTACAGGACGGAAACCGGCAAATACAAGGCCCTCCTGGAACAGGTGGCTGAAATCCATGACAAGGGCCAGCCCATCCTGGTTGGTACCGTTTCGGTGGAAAAATCCGAACTCCTGTCCGGCCTGTTTACGAGGGCCGGGATCAGGCACAATGTCCTGAATGCCCGTCACCATGAACGGGAGGCTGAGATCGTGGCGCAGGCAGGCCGCTTTGGTGCCGTCACAATCGCGACCAACATGGCCGGCAGAGGGACCGATATCCTGCTGGGCGGTAACCCTGACTTCCTGGCCAGGCAGGAGATGCGCCGGCAGGGCTTTGAGGATGAGCTCATTGAACAGTCGACGGCCCACAATATCACCGACGATGAAGAGATCCTGAAGGGGCGGGAGCTCTTCTCCTCCCTGCAGGAAAAATTCTCCCGGGAGATAGCTGAGGAGAAGGCCCGGGTAATCGAGGCGGGCGGCCTTTGCATCGTGGGTACGGAGCGCCATGAATCACGGAGGATTGACAATCAGCTGAGAGGACGTTCGGGCCGGCAGGGGGACCCGGGTTATTCCAAATTCTTCCTCTCCCTGGAGGATGATCTGATGCGCCTCTTTGGAGGCGAACGCATGGATCGGATTTTCTCGACTCTGGGCGTGGAAGACGATATGGAAATCGCCCATCCCATGCTCTCCAGGAGTATTGAAGCAGCGCAAAAGCGGGTTGAAGGCATGAACTTCGCCATCCGTAAGAATGTGCTCGAATACGACGATGTCATGAATATCCAGCGTAACCTGATCTACAAGCAGCGTCGCTCAGTCCTGGAAGGCCAGGATCTCCACCCCTACTATGAACGCATCATCGCGGCCAGCCTGGACAAGATCCTGGCGGATTTTCTTGCCGGCTCGGAAGAAACCGGAGACTGGGATAGAGAAGCCTTTCTCACACGGGTCTCCGACCTCTTCGGCCCCCTGCCCTCCCTCGAACGCTTCATCCGGACCGGACAACCCGGCAGTGGCCAGGAACTCCAGGCCCGGCTTGACTCTGAAGCCTTTGCCAGACTGGAGTTCCGGGCAGATGAGCTCGGGTCGCAGGACCTGCTCCGGGTAGCCGAACGGGTGATCCTGCTCCAGGCGGTCGACAATCATTGGATGAACCATATTGATCTCATGGACGATCTGCGCGACAGCATCGGCATGCGGGGCTATGCCCAGCACGACCCCGTCGTTGAGTACAAGCGTGAGGGGTTCGATATGTTTGAAAGCATGAACGAGGCCATCCAGGAGGATGCGGTTCGTATGATCATGAGGGCGCGGCTGTCACGGGATCCGGGCAAAGCGGCTGATCGGCGTGGCAAGGGGAGGCTGACGGAGGGCAGGGGCTCAAGCGGTTGGTCGCGTGAGGCGGCGGCCGCGGCCGGGCGCCTGCTGGAAGGGGAGCGGGGGGCCGAGGGGAGAGGACCTGATCGAGACAGGCCGGACCCCATCAGAAAAAAGCAAAGACCCGGTCGCAACGACCCCTGTTGGTGTGGCAGCGGCAAGAAGTATAAAAACTGTCATCTGGCAGAAGATGAATTGGAAATGCATTAGGAGGTAAATGAATGAAAAACAGAAGAATGGACGACCACGCGGTAAGAGCTGTACGCGTACTCTCGATTGAAGGCGTGGAGAAAGCCCGTTCCGGTCACCCGGGCCTGCCGCTTGGGGCGGCGCCCATGGCCTATGAACTTTGGGCGCATCATATGAAGCACAATCCCAGGAATCCTGAATGGTTGAACCGCGATCGTTTTGTCCTGTCCGCCGGCCACGGTTCCATGCTTATTTATTCCCTTCTTCATCTCTTCGGCTACGGCCTTGAGAAGGAAGACCTGGCCTCCTTCCGTCAGTGGGACAGCGTGACCCCCGGTCATCCCGAGTACGGCCTGACAAGAGGTGTCGAAACAACGACGGGCCCGCTTGGCCAGGGCTTCGCGACGGCCTGTGGCATGGCCATGGCAGAAGCCCATCTCGGGGCCCTCCTCAATACGGCGGACCACAAGATCATCGATCACAGGACCTATGTCCTCTGTGGTGACGGCGACCTGATGGAAGGGATCTCGGGGGAAGCGGCCTCCCTGGCCGGTACCCTCAAGCTGGGTAAGCTGATCGTTCTATATGATGACAATGAAATCAGCATTGAGGGGTCCACGGACCTGGCCTTTACGGAGGATGTGAGTCTCCGCTTTGAATCCTATGGCTGGCACGTACTTGAAGTAACCGACGGCAATGACCGGGATGCCATATCACGGGCCCTTGATGAGGCAAAAATGCGGGAGGACCGTCCCTCCCTGATAAAGATCAGGACCAGGATCGGTTATGCTTCCCCCCTGGAAGGATCAGCGGCCTCCCACGGGGCTCCGCTGGGCGCGGAAAATGTGGAGATCACAAAAGAGGCCCTGGGCTGGCCGGCAGATCTTGAGGCATTCGAGCTTCCGGGGGATATCCGGTCCTACTGTGAATCCCTGCTGGCGGAGGGCGCCAGGGCCGAGGAGGAATGGAAGCTTCTCTACCAGGCCTGGGCTGCTGAGAATCCCGACTTGGCCAAGTCCTTTGAAGAAGCACAAGAAGGGAAGGATCTTGCCGGGCTTGGACTTGAAGAGCTCCTTACCCTGTCTGAAGGGGATGAGGCGACCAGGGTGTCATCGGGGAAGGTCCTCAGCTATGTTGCGGCAAAAACTCCCTATATGTTTGGAGGAAGCGCTGACCTGGGACCTTCCAACAATACCCTGATCAAGGGGAATGTCTCCTTTTCAGCCCAAGCACTCCAGGGATCCACCATCCATTTCGGAGTCCGGGAGTTCGGGATGGCGGCCATGGCCAACGGTATAGCCCTCCAGGGTATTTTGAGGCCTTATGTAGCGACCTTCCTAGTTTTTTCCGACTATATGAAGGCCGCTATCCGTCTTTCAGCCCTTATGCAGCTGCCGGTCATCTATGTCCTGACCCATGACAGTATCGCGGTAGGGGAGGACGGACCGACCCATCAGCCGATCGAACACTTGACCATGCTCCGATCCATCCCGGGACTTACGGTCTATCGACCGGCTGGTCGCTTTGAGACGGCCGCTGCCTGGTTCGCGGCCCTTCGCAACCGGGGACCGACGGCCCTGATCCTGTCCAGGCAAGCCATAGCGTCGAAGGAAACTGAGGCGGAATCTGCCCTCAAGGGGGCCTATATTGTCCGTGATGCGCCGGAACCGGACGCCCTGATCCTGGCTTCGGGTTCTGAACTCCCGCTGGCGCTCGCCGCGGCCGACCTGCTTGAGGGGGAAGGGATCAGGCCCCGGGTCGTGTCCATGCCCTCCATGGAGGCATTTGAAAGTCAGGACCAGGCCTACCGGGACCAGGTCATTCCGCCAGGCCTCCGCAAGCGGGTAGCCGTCGAAGCGGGATCCCCCTTGCCCTGGTACCGTTATACAGGCCTGGATGGGGAGATTGTTGGAATCGATCATTTTGGCGCCTCGGCGCCGGGTAACCTGCTCCTTGAGAAGTTCGGATTCACGGCTGATGCCGTCGCAGACGCCGTTCGTCGCCTTGTGAAGGACTGAATCCCATCATAGAATCATAGCTGCCAATTTTGGCTGAAGGAGGAATTATGTCAAATAAATACAGTTCTCTGTTTCAACCCTTTTCCATCGGAAAAGTGGAAGTGAGGAACCGGGTCTGCATGGCACCCATGCTTCCCAACGGCTGGCTGGATGAGACGAAAAATGTGACGGACCAGACCATTGACTATTATACGGAGCGGGCCAAAGGGGGCGTTGGATTGATTTTTGTCGGGGCGAGTTTCCCTGATGACGGCCTGGAAAAGGCCAACTTCAATATTTCGCCCTTCAGCGCTCCCGAGCACTTCATTGTACAGACCAAGAAGCTGACCGACTCGGTCCACCGCTATGGGGCCAGGCTCTTTTTCCAGATACAGCTGGGATCAGGAAGGACGGGTTTCCCGGCGGCCTCCCCGGGGACGACCCCGGTGGCGCCCTCAGCCATCCCCAACCGGTGGGATCCTGATCTGACCTGCCGTGAACTGACCGTGGAAGAAATCGAAAGGCTGATCGATGAGGTGGTCAAGGGGGCTGTCCTGGCAAAACAGGCTGGATGCGACGGGATAGACATCAACGGGATCAAGGGCGGTTATCTGGGAGACCAGTTCGCCACTGACGCCTTCAATAAACGGACGGACGAATATGGGGGCAGTCTTGAGAATAAGACGCGGATACTCAGGACTATCGTCAGCCGGATCAAGGAGGCCTGCGGTGAAAATTTCGCTGTTACCACCCGGCTGGGGACCAAGAGCCATATGAGGGGTCCGGGACTGGGCCACCTTCCTGGTACGGAATACGTGGAGTACGGCCGCGACATGGCAGACAGCCTCAAGATAGGCCACTTGTTGGAGGAAGCTGGTTTTGATGCCATCCTTTTTGGCACCGGCAGCTATGATTCCCTTTACTGGCTTTATCCCCCCCTCTATATGCCGGAGGGCAGCTACCTTGAAGAGGCCTCCGTCCTGAAGAAAGAACTGACCATCCCTGTAATCTGCCCCGGCAAACTCAGTGACCCGGACCTGGCGGAAAAGGCGGTGTCGGATGGCCTGATCGACGCAGTCGCCCTGGGCCGTGGCCTGGTGGCCGACCCTGACTGGGCCAATAAGGTCAAGGCAGGCAAAGCTGAAAAGGTAAGGCCCTGCATCTATTGCAACAACGGTTGCCTGGCCCGGGTGCTGGGTGGACTGAATATGCAATGCGCCGTCAATGCGGACCTCTTTGCTGAAAAGGATCAGGCCTGGAAATATGGAAGGGTCACGGAAGCGAAAAAGGTCGCCATTATCGGTGGCGGCATAGCCGGCCTGGAAGCCGCGCGGGTCGCCTCACTTCGTGGCCATCAGGTGACGGTCTATGAGGCCGGCGACCGTTTGGGTGGCCTTATGATCCCGGGCCATATGCCTGACTTCAAGATCCGGGACAAATGGCTCCTTGATTGGATGATTGGACAGTGCCAGGAACAGGGGGTAGATCTGGTCTTGAACCGACGCCTGGACGCCGGACAGGTCCTGGCCCTGGATGCCGATGTCTTGGTGATCGCGACCGGCAGCCAGCCCAAGTGGCTGACTGTAGAGGGAGCTGGGGAAGTCATCACGGCGGCGGAAGCCCTGCTTGACCGCGGCCGGGTCGGCAAACGCCCTGTCCTGGTCGGTGGCGGCCAGGTGGGGATCGAAACAGCCATCTGGCTTAAGCGGGAGGGACACAGGGTTGAAATTGTCGAAGCCCTTGACGGCCTCATGCTGGCCCCGGTTGAGCCCATAGCCTTCCCCAATCTGCATATGTTGTTGGAACTTCTGGACCAGCTGGAGATCCCTGTCCACCTGAGCAGCAGGATCAAATCATTTGATGGCAGGGAAGTGGCGCTTGAAACGCCGGTCGGGGAAGCCAGGCTCGAGGCCGATCAGGTCATCTTGTCTGTGGGCTATGAAGCCGATGACCTCCTCTATCGCGAAGTCTATTCCAGGACGGAAAAACCGGTCTGGCTCCTGGGGGATGCCAAGACACCCGGAACCATCATGATGGCGATCCGGGACGGAAATGCCGTAGGCGCGGAAGTTTAAGGATCTTCCCATATAAAGGACCGGGCACTGACTTGTGCCCGGTCCTTCTTTTCCCTTCCGGCAGGGTCTTGCTGGAGCCGAAGGTGAGAATCGAACTCACGACCTATTCATTACGAGTGAATTGCT
>CAZAKT010000014.1:0-42742 GCA_964486135.1 uncultured Mageeibacillus sp. | reverse complement strand
CAGAGGTCTGCAAAACCTCTATTCTCCGGTTCAAATCCGGATGGTGCCTCCAAAGTTAGGATCCGTCCCGGCCGGGGCGGATCTTTTTCTTTAGTAACTCCAGTGCCTGCAGGCCATCGTGTTTTCATGTTCAATATGGATGAGGCTTGAACCGGAAATAATCTATCGAATATCCATGGAGGGCCCTATGAATCGAAGAATCAGTTATAAAAAAATGGCTCCGGCCGCCTTTGAGGCCTTATTAAAAAGTGAAGAATCCATGAAAGACAGCCCCCTTGATCCCAAGCTTTTGGAGCTCATCAAAATCAGGGTTTCCCAGATCAACGGCTGCGCCTTCTGCCTTAATATGCACACCAAAGATGCAAGGGGACTGGGTGAAAGTGAGGAGAGGATCTACCTCCTCAATGCCTGGAGGGATTCAAAGATCTACTCAGACAGGGAAAGAGCAGGCCTGGAATTTGCGGAAGCCTTGACCCAAATTTCGACCCATCCTGTATCCGATGAGCATTTTAAAAGGATGAGAGCGCTCTTTTCAGATAAAGAAATCGTTGACCTGGTCTTCGTCGTCAACAACATCAACAGTTGGAACAGGCTGAATATCACCCTTTCCTAGCTGACAAGTGTAGTTTTGGTGCCTGACATCCGAATCAGTTACATACTGAAAGTTGCGATGTATTGTGATATAATTCAGTCAGTAACTGAAAGATGGATATAACAATGATTATTCGTGGAATGTATCTGAATAAGCTTATCGACTATAAGGACAATGGTTTTATCAAAGTAATAACCGGTGTCAGACGATGTGGCAAATCGTCCTTACTAAAAATGTATCATTCCTATTTACTTGAAAATGAACCTGGAGCAGATCTTCTTTATCTGAATACGGAATTGCTTGAGAATATTAGTATCCGCGACAAAGGCTCCCTCCTTGACCATATAAATACGAAACTTGGAAGCTTGAATCGGACGAAAAAATACTATTTTCTCTTTGACGAGCTGCAGAATATTGACGGATGGGAAGAAGTCATTAATGGCCTGCACGCAAGTGACAATGTCGATGTCGTGCTGACAGGATCTAATGCTTATCTCTTAAGCTCCGACCTTGCGACCTTGCTCTCGGGTCGCTATGTCAGAATTGATATGACGCCACTGTCATTTGTGGAATATCTCGAGTTCAACAAATTATGCCCATCCGAAATCGAACGCAGACATGCGGAAGAAGAACTGCAGAATTATTTGGAATACGGCTCTTTTCCTGCTACGGTTCTCGCTGACACCGTGGAGTTGAAGAGGGATTACTTGGGCAGTCTTTATGACAGTATCATTGTCAGGGACATCATCACCCGCCATCAGGTAAAAGATGTACAAGCGCTGCATCGCATTATTGGTTTTATATTCGAGACAGTTGGAAAGCCTTTCGCAATAAAGAATATCGTGAATAGCATCAAATCAGCAGGCGGAAAAATCAGCCATGAAACCATTGTTGACTATATCAATGCGCTGGTTGACGCCTATGTTTTATTTCCTGTTGACGCTTATGACACTAGAGGTAAGAAACTCTTTTCGACCAAACGCTGCTACTATGTGGTGGACAGCGGTCTTCGAAACACCCTTGTGTCTCCCTTGTCAAGAAATACCGGTAGTTTGCTTGAAAACACAGTGTTTTTGGAATTGAAGCGTCGGGGATACAAAATGTTTACAGGCTATGCTGGAGAAAATGAGATCGATTTTATTGCCAGAAAAGGCCAAGGCTTGGTCTATATTCAGGTTGCTTCTTCCCTGGAAAATGAGAATACTCGAGCTCGCGAGTATCGCAGTTTAAATGACGTCAAAGACAACTATCCTAAATACGTGCTGACGCTGGATCAGCTGGACTGGTCGGAACAAGGTATCCAACAGGTTAATCTGGTCGATTTTCTGCTCGGCAAAGAACTGACCTGAGTCAAGCCGAGTCGAGGATAACTTAACAACTTTCGGTGCCTGGTAACGGATTCAATTCAGCTGTCGAAAACTTAATAAGTTTGCTGCCTGTCACCTGGCGACAATTTGCACCCAGCCCTGGCTTATCGTGCGATTGTATCTGTTTTAAAAGGATTGACAAATCAGTTTACTGAGCATAAACTGACCTTAGTCTATTGTGAATCGACTGAGCGGAGGCAAGCGGATGGCAGTCGTCAGTTTGGGTGAAGTGGAGTCTCGTTTCGCCGCTATCATTTGGGAGCATGAGCCCCTGCATTCACGGGAATTAGTCAAACTATGTGAGAAGGCTTTGGGCTGGAAGCGGTCGACAACCTACACGGTCCTTCGAAAACTCATTGATCGGGGTCTTTTCAAGAATGAAAAGGGGAAGGTGTCATCTGTCATCTCCCGGGAAGACTATGAAGCCCTGCAAAGCGAGCATTTTGTCGAAAGACGTTTCGACGGCTCACTGCCGGCTTTTATCGCTGCCTTTACCAGGCGACAGTCCCTTTCCGAAGAGGAAGTCTTCCAAATCCAGGAAATGATTGAAGAGGCGGCAAGAGAAGGCTGAAGATGGATACCCTCTTTTTGAAAATCCTGAATATGAGTATTGCAGCCAGTTGGCTGATCCTGGCCCTTGTGCTTCTTCGGCCTCTTTTGAAAAGGGCTCCCAAATGGCTGACCTGCCTTCTGTGGTCGCTGGCTGGTTTTCGCTTGCTCTTTCCTTTTTCGATCCAGAGTGTCTTGAGCCTTATTCCCAGCGCCCAGACCGTGAAGCCGGATAGCCTGTTTGACCCCATTCCACAAATCCATAGCGGGATCCCTGCCTTCAATCGATGGGTGAATCCGGTCATCGGGGAGGCCCTGGCCCCTGACCCGGCTGCCTCTGTCAACCCTCTGCAGCTTTGGACACAGGCTGCAGCTTACGTCTGGCTGATCGGTATCCTGCTTCTTCTCTTTTATGCCCTTTTCAGTTATGGACGTTTGAGAAAAAGAGTGGGGGCCTCCCTGCTGCTGGAGGATGGGGTTTGGATCAGCGACGAGATCGACAGTCCCTTTATCCTGGGCCTGATAAAACCCCGCATCTACCTGCCTTCAGGCATGGAGGCAAGACAAAAGGCCCTGGTTCTGGCCCATGAAAGGGCCCACCTGGCCCGCCGGGACCACTGGTGGAAACCCCTGGGTTTCTTGATCCTTTCCCTTTACTGGTTCAACCCCCTTTCCTGGTTGGCCTACCTTCTCCTTTGCCGGGATATTGAGATGGCCTGTGATGAGAAGGTCATCGGGGCCATGGGCAAGGGGGACCGCCTGGTCTATTCCCAGGTCCTCCTGGCCGCCAGTATCCCCCACCGGTCGGTCATGGCCTGCCCTCTGGCTTTCGGGGAGCTGGCCGTCAAGGAGAGGATTCGAAAGATCCTGAACTACAAAAAACCGGCCTTTTGGATCATCCTCCTGGTCCTCATCGTCTCCCTTGTCCTGATTATTTGTTTCCTGACCAATCCCAAGGAGGCAATTGAGGAAGCGACGAGCCCGACGGAAAATCTGCCTGGGACGGTGATCGAGCCGGGCTTGGCGGAGGAATGGTTTGATTACCTGCACTTGAAAGGCCTGGATTGGGAAAGCCAGCTTGAGACAAGCAGGCCGGAATTCCCGGACGTGACCTTCCGCTGGACACCGGGAGAGCTGGAGGCAGTGACACAAGCTGGATCTGAAAGCCTTTTTCTGGGCATGCCGGTCTGGAATACCTATTTTTGTGATTTGACGGGTGACGGCAAGCCGGAGCTTTGCGCAACGGTCAGTTTCGGCTCAGGCATTGTCGATAAGCATGTGGTGGTCTTTGATTACGAGAATAAGGAGATTCATTATCTTTGGAACCGTTTTGTCCACGACTATGAACTCTATCTTGAGGGGGACCGGCTCTATGTGGCAAAACGCCCTCCCATGGGTGAGGAGATTCTGGAAAGCGGACGTTTGATCTTCCTGGAGGGCAGGCCGGCCATGGAGGGGGAGACCGATCCTCCGCCCCTTTATGAGCCGGAGGAGACGATCGGGATCGGCTTTCAGGCCTTTTCTTCTCCAGTGGGTTACTCCCCAGCCGGCTACAAGGCCATGCTGGACCGGTCAGACAAGCTTCTCCTCCCCTCTGTCGATTCTGTGCCAACTTTGATTCCTCCTGTCAAACTGGACAGCCGGTCAGATTTTGAAGCTTTCTACCGGGAGATGGCTGTCCACTTCGATTTCAATTTGGAGGATACCGATTCGCCGGCTTTTTCCCGCTTGGCTGACCAGTACACGGACGAATTCTTCCGGGACAATAGCCTTTTACTGCTTTATCTGCTTGAGGAAAGTCCGGCCAACCGCTCTCTGGTTGACTCCATCACCTTGGACCAGGAGGGGAGGATGGAGATCACCATCCGGCGCTGGTCGCTTCCGGGAGACCAGACTGTGACCGGACGGTTTATAGCTATTAGTGTCTCAAAAGAGGCTAGCGTGGCCCTGGCTAGCTGCCAGGTCTTGGCCCTGCCTGAGACCGGTCCCTTTGAAGATACCAGCTTCGAGGGGCCCTTTGACACTTATCGATTTGACGGGTCTGAACTGGCAGATGAGGCGGTCCTTCAACTGAACTCCGAGGGGGGATTCCTCTTTTCCCTGTCACCTTTGAGCTCCTACCTGGCCCACGGTCACTACAGACTGGAGGGTCAACAACTGATCCTGCAAACCTGGGATGGCCTTTACACCTACGCTTTTGACAGGTCTGACGATGGCTGGCGCTTTAAAGCAGATCTTTCCTCGCCCCTTTACACCAGCCTTTCTTCCCTGGCCGATGGTGGCCTCTTTCATTTGGCTGAAAAGGAGCCCGAACAAGAGGAGGCGGGCCCTGTTCATAGCTTTCTTGAAAGACTTTTCTCCGCAGTGGACCAGCAAGCCCCCTTCCAACTTCCAGCCGGACTGGCCATCAATGAGGGGGTGTCCCAGTATGTTGAGGGAAAAATTGAAGCCATGAGAGTGACCTATCAGGCAACAGACAGCAGCTTGCGGGACTATAAGATAGGGGTCAGGCTGGCGGAGACGAAAGCTTTGGAAAAGGACCTGGTGTCCATGCGCTTTTATGTTGAGGTCTCCTATCATTACGAGCGTCTGGGATCGATCGAGTCGGGTTATGGCAGGGAAGTTGAACTGCTCATCCGGATCGATGAAAGAGCCGGAAATACCATCGTCGGCCTTCGGGTCCTGGGGATCCTGGATGGTTACGATAGCTTCTTATATCAGGAGAGTGATAGTGACGGGGCGATCGAACTCTCTGACGCGGGATGGGTGAGAGCAAGGATCCAGGCATATCTTCAGAAATAGGCCAGGCCGGGGCCTGTTTCTCCGCTTACAGGGAAAAGGGAACCCCTTCAACGATCATTTTTCCTACCACATCAGCTTAAGCAGAGAAAAAATTGAAGCCTTCGATCACGGACAGATCAGCCAGGACTATCTACAGCGTATCAGGATTGACAGGCTATCCAATGCTTTATCCAAAGTATTGGAGTGTGGCTTGCGCAGGTCCCATCAAAAAAAGGGGACCTATGCGATTCATGGGCATGAACTGCAAGGTCCTCTTGAATGTTTAGTACAAGCTATTTTCGAACAAGGAACCGCTTGGGGCGGTCTGCAAAATGGTCTTTACGCTAAACGAACATTGGTGGCTCTCAGCTTATTGTTTTTAGGATCTTTTTCGATGTCAAAAGTGACCTTCTGTCCCTCAACAAGCGTCTTATGGCCGTCAGATACGATGGCTGAGAAGTGTACAAACAGATCATCCCCGCCGTCGTCGTTGGCGATGAAACCATAACCCTTCTCATTGTTGAACCATTTGGTTACTCCACTATTCATTTGGGTGCCCTTTCAATTGTATTGTGTATTCACTAATAGACAAGGATTTGCTAGCAATTATCGACCTTCAATGATTCGCATAAGATGGGAAGCAAAGTAATTTTATTGAATACTCGCTAAGTACACTGTAATATCCGGATTTTGTCAAGTATTTTATCTATCGGTAAGCTTAGAGACGGATTTCCTGAAAATAAACCCCTCTTAAGCCTTTCTACAGGCGGAAAAAGTTACAATATCGGACTCCTGATGGCCATAGCCTGTCTCTTGGAACACTTATATTGGGCCTATAATAAGGAAGCAGTATTGGTGTCAAATCCTGAAGAGGTCGACAGTATTTTGGCGATTAGTACACGTATACGCGAAAAGAGGAGGGCAAATGTTTTTAGTCAATACAGATTATATCCCGGGGAAAGAGCTGGAGTTCCTGGGTCTGGTCAAGGGCAGTACCATCCAGACCCGTCACCTTGGCAAGGACATAGGCCAGAGCTTCAAGCACCTGGTCGGCGGAGAATTGAAATCTTACAACGAAATGATGGCCAGCGCAAGAGATCTGGCCCTTGAACGGATGGCAGCGGAAGCCAAGGTTCTGGGCGCGGATGCCGTCATAAACATTCGCTTGGCCTCATCGTCCGTTATGCAGGGTGCCGCGGAAGTTATGGCCTATGGGACGGCAGTCCGCTTCCGGTAAAAGCCAGCTCATTTTATAAGAGACAAGGCGGCTGAAGATACACCGCAGACCGCCGCCCTTCTATCGGCCGAAAAGTCCCTTTAGAAGACCCTTTCCCGAAGGCTTGCCTTCGGACTGGCTTGGAAGCGGTATGGCCTGGGACTTGGCTTCCTTCTCAGGCAGGTGGGCCGCGCCCGCTTGACCCAGGCTGGCCTTGTAGCGGTAGTAGGTCAGGGAGGCATTGGAGGCCTGGGCCAGCTTTTCAGCCTGGGCCTCATAAGCCCGGCCCTTGCTTCCTGTCAGGGCATACCAGATGACCGGATCATTCTCCCTTTGCAGGAGCTCCAGGGTGGTCAGATCGGATTGGATTTCCTTGACCAGATCTTCCAGGGCCCGGATGTTCTGAGGATGGAGGGTAAGCTTGAAGCGGCCCAGTTCATCCACATTTTGTGGCACCAGGAGCCAGATCATGAGGCCGGGATTCTGGATAAGGTCGGCAAAAGTCATCCCAAAGTCGCTTTTCAAAAGGCCCAGACTTCTTTGAACCGCCCGGCGCAAGGCGATCATTCCCTTCAGGGCTTTTTGCCCCACTGGCCCCTGGCCACCGCTTTTCTGGGCTGTGAGCTTGTTGGCCCCATAGTCCATGAGGAGGCCTGCCAGGAGGACCGTCAGCTGGACCCGGGAAAGGGCCCGACCAAGCAGGGCCGTTTTTTCTCCCTCCAGAACTTCCAACCCGTAGGTCAAGGTCTCATCGCTGTCCGATTCCCGGTAGACTTCCACATGCATGGCCAAGGGGATGCTTTCAGGCTGGAGGGGATCCATGGCTTCCAGGATAGGCTGGAAAATATCCAGGCCGTCTTCCTTGACCAGTCGCCACAAGAGTCGCCTCTCCTCCATCAGGAGTTGAGCCTCCTGCATATCGTCGGTTTCGTCGGCAAGAGCGAAAAGCTCTTCATAGGCCTTTTCCGCGCGTTTACGGTAACCAGCTTTTTTCACTTCTTCATAGGGCAGGCGGTACTGGTCCAGGAATTGACGGACTGAAAACACTTCCGGGGCAGGAGTATCGCTGTAGTCCGTTTTGACAGTACCGTCCGGGGCCGCCGTCCCCATATCCGCCATGACCACCCTACTCATAAGGGCTGAATATTCCTCCTGGAGGCCGGATTCAGCAAAGGCCTGGAAAAAAACGAGGGGGTCGGATTGGGAGGCCGCCAGCTCATACATCCGTCTTCCCAGATCATCCACCTGAGCCTGCAGATCCGGATGCATAGGCTGATAATCCTTAAAAATGGTCATATAGCCTTGGACGGTATCGCGATTTATATCAGACATAAGCTTCCACCTCCTCCTGGCTGAACTGGTAGCTATCCCTGGGGGACGAAGGGGCCTGGGCCAGCGCCTGGGCCCGTCGGATTCGGCCGGCATTGGCCTTTCCTGCCCTCTTTACGGGATCCTGGAGGGCGGGGAGGCCGGCCCGGGTACGTTCAAATTCAGCCTCGATACCCTCAAGCTCTTCTCTCAGATCAGGACCTTCCGCCGCCAGCCTGGGGATGGCCTGTACAAAAAGTCCATAGGCGGCGTCATCCGCCTCCACAAGGCGGCGGAAGTTTGGGAGCAGAGCCAGTTCCTTGAAGACGTCCGAAGGCTTTCTCAGGCGGCCCAGGGCCTCCCGGAGATCCTTGAGGGCCGATTCACGGCCGGTTGAATCCAGGGCACTCAGGCCGGAAAGGGTTATATAGGCGCGGTAGAGGGCCGAAAAAGCCTCCAGCGTTTCCAGGTAAGGCTGCTTGAGATTCCGGGCCCTGACCTCATAGCCGGTCTCATACATGGCAGCGATATCAGATTCGATGGCCTCAATCTTGTCCCAATAGACCTCGGCCACATCGGGCATGCCACTGGCTTCCGAGGCCTGGGCCAGGGCCGCCAGCTTATCCTGTAAAAGGGCGGCGCCGGGGGCCAGGAAATAGGGGGAGTTCTTTATCTTTTCGGTGGCTTCAGCCAGGTTCCGGCAATCACGGATCAAGTCGGCCTGTTCACGATAGACCCGGGCCTGCCGGGGGGCGCGGCCGCTGCTTTCCAGGCGATCTGCCATGAGTGAATAGAGTTTTACAGCCTTATCAATGTCAGTCAAGTGGCGACTCCTTCTTGAAGTATTTCTCTGTTTACGGGTAATGAAAGCCTAACCTAAATTCGTGTCTTTTGCATGATCATTCTTGTGGAGGAATGAAATGAATGGTAGACTGCTCGGCGGTTACATATACATTTAGGAGGAAATTATGAAAAAAAGAGTACATCGTTTGACCGTATTGGCTTTAGCCGCCCTGTTGATCCTTTCCCTGGCTGCCTGTGGAGGCGGCGGTAAAAAGGATGGTGGCGCCTATAAGGTCGATGAAGTCAAGACAAAATTGGCAAAGCATTTAGGCATCGATGAATCTGAAATCAATGAGACGGAAAGAGACGGCACCACAGTCTTGTCCTATGGATCTGACGGTCTCAGTGTTGACGCCTACATCCTGCCGAGCGCCAAAGCGGCTCAGGATTACTTCTCCATCCCGGCAATGGCAGGATCCTTCGATGACAAGCGGGTCGATGAGACAGATCACAAGGTCTGGGTCTCGGAAACCGAGAACTGGGCAACTGGAGATACAAACTATAATACCGTAGCCATGAAAGACAACTTCATCATTTTGGCCATCCTTGCTGGCACGCCAGAGGAGATCGTTGATGCCTTTGATTTGAAATAAATTCGATCAAAAGCTGACTGTTCGGGAGTTGCCTCAAAATTTTTGTTCCCTGTCAAGTTGACAGATGAAACAATCAAAAGGCAGGCACCCCACGGTCCTCGGAAGCTGCGGCTTCCGAGGACTTTTATTTTTCTGGAGTTGGTCGATATTCCACTATGCGAATAGGATCCTGTGATTGCGCTCTTCTTCCCCTCCTTTTCTTGTGGGTTTACAAGGTCCTCAAGCTCTTTGTTAAACTGTAATCACCAGTCAAAGAAGGAGATCCGCTTATGACCAGTCGCCGCAATCACCAAGTCAAGGAAGGTCTACCGCTTTTAAAGGAAGATGGCTCATTGCGTGAGCCAGGCTGGTCGAGAGGGCTTGTTCAAGTTTATGACCGCCGCAAGATCAAGGCCTCAAAATGGAGGATCAAGGAATGGGACTACTATCTGGTCCTCAATGAGGACTTCGCCGGCGCCTTCACCCTCTCGGATATAGGCTACATAGGCTTGCAGTCCGTGTCCCTGCTCAACTTCAAGGAAGGCTGGGAGCATACGGAATCAATCATCAATCCCTTCCCCTTTGGCAAAATGGACTTTCCGCCTGATTCGTCATCAGGGGTGACCCGTTATGAGGATAAGAGGTTGAAGATGCAATTTGAGGCGGAAGCGGGTCTGCGCCGTATTTCCTGCCACTTCAAGCGCTTCCATCAGGGGAAGGATTTTACCTGTGAACTGGAACTCCACCAGCCGGAGATGGACAGTATGGTGATTGCCACCCCCTGGGCCGGAAAGAAGACAGCCTTCTACTACAATCAGAAAATAAATTGTATGCCGGCCAGTGGTCAGATGAGCTTCGATGGCCAAAGCTACGCCTTTGATCCCGGGACGGACTTTGGCATTCTGGATTGGGGGCGGGGAGTCTGGACCTACAACAACCGCTGGTACTGGGGCTCGGGTAATCAACGGATCGACGGCAAGGCCTTTGGGTTCAATATCGGCTATGGTTTTGGTGACACCCGGGCGGCTTCCGAAAACATGCTCTTCTATGAAGGGACAGGTCACAAGTTGGATGACGTGACCTTCCACTTCAACCCCGACAATTACATGGAAGCCTGGCGTTTCAGCTCAAGTGACGGCCGCTTTGAGATGAACTTCCAACCCATCATGGACCGCTACGCCCGGACCAATGCCCTGGTGATCGGGACGGAACAGCATCAGGTCTTCGGCCGGATGCAGGGGAAGGCGGTACTGGACGATGGCAGGGTTTTGGAGATCCGGGACCTTCTTTGTTTTGCGGAGGATGTTCATAACCGCTATTAGAATGGTCACCTCCTATTGTGTGGGGGGAGAATTCAAGGGGTGAAGAAGAGGGGCAATCTCTGGCTGATCCCTTCTAAATGCTGGCGGTGGCGCAGACGGCCCTGGCCTTGACTACCCGGGAGCAGGACTTTACGCCGACCGATCTTTATTTCCTGTTCTTTTCGGCCAGCTTTGGCTTTGACATTGAATGTCCTATGGGCTATCGTTTATACGGATTATCAACAGAATACTCGGTAGGTAAGGCTCCTGCGAGGATATGGATTGCTGCCGCGAAATAGTGGAGACACTATGAGCTGGTATGAACAGTTGCTGTCGATGAAGGCTTCAACCAATGCAGTTTCACCGCCTCGCAGTGTTAAAGCTCAAACGGGATTATATGTGACAAAAGGCTCCATAGTCTCTTTGAGGACCAGGGGGCTTTTTTATGGGTAAAAATGGGAGTTTGTTGAGGATGAAGACAAATGAAATAGAAAAATTGATCGAAGCAAAGGACTTCATCAAGGCAAGCACGGTCTTGTCAACAATGAATGAGGCAGATGTCACGGACCTTCTGAAAGATTGTGACCCCTATATGACCCTCCTCCTTTTCAGGATGCTGCCCAAGAAAATGGCGGCAGAGGTCTTTTCACGTTTTACAGCTGACCAACAACTGAGTATTGTCAACGCGGTCACCCATGAAGAGTTGAAGGAAATAATGGATGAGCTCTTTTTCGATGACAGGGTTGACTTGATTGAGGAAATGCCAGCCAACCTGGTAAAGAAGATCCTGAGCGTCGCGGGAGAAGAGGAGAGGGCCCTGATCAATCAGTTTCTCATGTACCCTGAGGATTCCGCCGGCAGCCTGATGACCATCGAATATGTCGATCTTAAAAAATCGATGACGGTCAAGGAGGCCTTGGCCCGGATAAAAAGGACAGGCATGACAAAAGAGACCATCTATACCTGTTATGTAACGGACAGCGAGAGAAGACTGGAAGGCATCATCTCCCTCCGGACCCTGGTCACCTCCGATGAAGACTTGATAATTGAAGACATCATGGAGCCCGAGATTGTCCATGTCAATACCCATGACGACCAGGAGGACGTGGCTCATTCCTTCAAGAAATACGGCTACCTGGCCTTGCCGGTCATCGATAACGAGAACCGGCTGACCGGGATCATCACCGTCGACGACATCATCGACATCATGGAGCAGGAAGCGACCGAGGACTTTCAAAGAATGGCCGCTATGTCCCCGTCAGAAGAGGCCTATCTGACGACCGGGATATTTGCCATGGCTAGACACAGGCTTCCCTGGCTTCTGGTCCTGATGGTATCGGCGACCTTCACCGGCCGGATCATGGGGAGATTCGAGGACATATTAACCCAGGTGGTTGTTTTGAGCGCCTTCATTCCCATGTTGATGGATACGGGGGGAAATTCAGGCAGCCAGTCTTCCACCCTAGTCATCCGGGGTCTGGCTATTGGTGAAATTACGACTGGCGACTGGTGGAAGGTCATTTGGAAAGAACTGAGCGTGAGTTTCCTGGTAGGGACTGCCCTGGCAGTGACGAATTTTATACGCCTGCTCCTACTGGAAAAGACAGACATGTCCGTGGCCATTACGGTATCCATCACCATCATCGTTACGGTAATGGCATCAAAGATTGTGGGCGGAGTACTTCCGCTGATAGCAAAGAAATTGAAGATCGATCCCGCCATCATGGCGGGCCCGCTTATTACGACCATTGTGGATGCCCTGGCTCTTATCGTCTACTTTGCAGTCGCGACCGCTCTCTTGGGGCTTTGAGTCCTCTCCTTGCCCGCCTTACCCGTAAGCCGGTAGGGCGGGCGAGTTATCTTCCAACACATTAACCCCCGGACCTGTCTTGGGCAAAATGCCGATGATCAGCCGGACATAAGCGCCCTTTATCGTGTAAAATACATAAAGATTGGTTGGATGTATTTTTCGATTTTCTGGAGGCTTTGTCCGGCCCATCATAAATGGAGGGAGATAATCTATGGCACTTTCACCCGAGAAGAAGCATGAACTGGAAGCTATTGCGCGCGAATTGCGCCTCACCATGGTCGATGTTATGACCTGGTCGGGCGGGGCACACATTGGGGGGTCACTCAGTATTGCAGACATACTGACCCTGCTCTATTTCAAGTATTTGAATATCAGACCGGAAGAAGCTGGATGGGAGGATCGGGACCGCTTCATCCTGTCCAAGGGACATGCAGCCGCGGGCTTGATCCCGACCCTTGCCAAGCGTGGTTATTTCCCGGAAGACCTGCTCAGGACCTTCAATCATTTCGGCAGTCCCTTCGCCATGCATCCGGACTGCAACAAGGTAATCGGCTGTGACGCTTCGGCCGGATCCCTGGGCCACGGCCTGTCCATGGGCGTTGGCATGGCACTGGGGGCGCGCTATCTGGGGAAGGACTTTCGGACGCTTGTCCTCCTGGGCGACGGTGAATGCTGCGAGGGCAGTGTCTGGGAAGCCGCCATGTCGGCGGCCCACTTCAAGCTCAACCACCTGATCGCCATCGTTGACCGAAACCGGCTCATGATCGATGGTTTCACTGAGGATGTCATGGCCCTGGAGCCCCTGTCCGACAAGTGGCGGGCCTTCGGCTGGGAAGTGCTGGATGTGGATGGCCACGATCTTGATGCTTTGGATGAAGCCCTGGCGTCGGCCTGGGCCGCCGAGGAGAAGCCGGTCGTCCTGGTGGCGCAGACAATCAAGGGCAAGGGAGTCGACTTCATGGAGGACAGCGTGCTTTTCCATTACGCATCCGGTGACTCAGAACTGGCTTCACGGGCCAAGGCTTCGATTATCAATACATACGGAGGTTAGCTGATATGTCAGTAGTAACAGGAACCAATTGGACCGCCTACGATGCGGCGACCATGACCCCCCGGGAAATCTACGGACGCACCTTGGCCGAGTTGGGAAAACACAATGACAAGATAGTCGGTGTCACAGCCGATTTGGAAAAGACGACAGCTATCGTCCATTTTGGAGAGGCCTTTCCGGACCGTTTTTTCAACGTAGGCATTGCCGAACAGAATCTTATGGGTATTGCGGCCGGTCTGGCCAAGGTAGGCCTGATCCCCTTCGCCTCCACCATGGCCGTCTTTGCCTGCCTGAGGGCAGGGGAGCAGGTGAGGACCGATATCGCCTACCAGAATGTACCGGTAAAGATTATCGCAACCCACGCGGGGATATCCTTCGGTCATGCCGGCACCACCCATCATGCCACAGAGGATTTGGCTGTCATGCGGTCTATGGCCAATATGACCGTTATCTGCCCTGCGGACGGGATTGAGACTTCGCGGGCTGTGCGCGCCTGTATCGATGTCCCGGGGCCCGTCTATATCCGGATCGGACGGGGCTTCGAACCGCCCTGCTACTCGGACGAAAACTACGACTTTGAGATTGGCCGCTCCGTCTGTATGAGGGAGGGCACTGACCTGACCATTATCTGTTGCGGTATTGCGGTTCTTCAATCCATCAATGCGGCCCGGACCCTGGAAGAACAGGACGGACTTTCAGTCAGGGTCATCAACATGCACACCATCAAACCGATCGACCGTGAGGCCATTGTCAAGGCTGTGGAGGACACCCGTCGCATCCTGACCATTGAAGAACACAATGTCATCGGCGGTCTGGGTGATGCGGTGGCCTCGGTGATTGCCGAAAGCGGCAAGGGCTGTGTTTTTGTCAAGCACGGCCTCCAGGATGAATATGCCACCATCGGATATGCCGAGGATCTTTACACCCATTACGGCCTGGATGCCAACGGGATTGTTGACAAGGTGCGGGGTATGATGGGCCGGGAGTTCGAGGCCGATGAGGACTGGACGGATGACTAGGGAGCGGGGAGGTGTGCTATGGCTTCTGACACGGAACTGATGACGACAAAACTGTTTTTGGATGCGGTTTTCCCGACCATGCAGGTACTGCTGGATGACGACAGCAAACTGAGTGAAAAATTCAAGGATAAGCGGGCGACCGTTCAATTCGGCGCCAAATATAAAGATGAACTGATCTGCTGTCATCTGGACTTTGACCGGGGCCAGGTCAAGGTGACACAGGGCCCGGCTGAACGGGCCGACCTCAGCTTGACCTTTTCGAGTCCTGAGAAAATGAATACTCTCCTCAAAGGGGGCCTGGCTTTACCCCGGATTCGTGGAAAGCTGGGCCTCCTGCCCGATTTCCTGTCCCTGCTCATGGGCTTGAAGATCATGACCAAGGACAATGCCAAGCTCAGGGATGAGGAAGAGCGTATCCTCAAGGTCAAGGCCAGCCTCTATATGATTACCCGGGCCCTCTCCAAATACAACAAGCTGGGAGATCCGGACATGCAGGCCTTTGTCGCCCGACAGCCAGACCGTATCTATCAGTTTATCGTTGAGCACGGGGATGACCCCCACTTCATCGCCTCCTACCTCCGGGTGAAGGCGGGCCAGTCCAAGTCCGGCCACGGGGTCTACACCCGCCGGACCCCCTTCGTCCTCTTCCTTTTCCGTTCCTTGGAGGGGGCGCTCAAAGTGCTGGGGAAAGAGGTTGAATTTGTGGAAGGTGTGGAGAGGGGTTACGTGGAAACAATCGGTTCGCCCGAATATGCCTGTTACCTGAATGACTATATGTCGGTCCTCCAGGCCAGGCTGAGTTGACAGGGCCTTGATGGAGGTGTTTTATGCGCGCTGTTTATTTTGACAAGGACATACCCCGGATCCTGGCGACCAAGTTTGCCAGCCGCTACGCCAAGTGGATGCTCTACACGGGCCTGAACGCGGTCAAATACCGTGAAGATTTTCCGGACCAGCCCCTGCCGGCGGATAACTGGGTGAGGGTAAGGAACATCGCCTGCGGCCTTTGCGGGACGGATGTCAGTTTTTTCAAGGCGACGACAGGGACCAACTCCGCCTTCGAACCCATACCGGGCTCCCAGCGGACCTTCCTGGGACATGAGAATGTCGGAGTCGTCAGTGAGGTGGGGCCCGCGGTGAAGGAGCTTGTGGTTGGGGATCGGGTGACCATCCGGGCCTATATGGCCGGCTGTGACACCAAGGGGATTACTCCCCCCTGTCCCTATTGCCAGGAGGGAAATTACAATTTCTGTCTCAATTACGGCGAAGCTCCTCCCGTGCCCTTGCAGGACCTGGGCGCCGGTTGGTCGGACAGTTTCCTCTACCCGGCCCGGGGCCTGGCCAAGGTCTACCCCGAACTGTCTGATGAGGAGGCCGTTATGATTGAACCTAGCTCCGTATCCATCCACTCGGCCTTGTGCGCTCCGCCGGAAGCCGGAGACAAGGTCCTGGTTATGGGCTGCGGCACGATCGGTCTCGGCTTGGTTCAGGCACTCAAGATTCTTCAGCCTGACTGTCAGCTATGGGTTATGGAGAGGGTGCCCTCCAAGCAGGCTTTTGCCCTCCGACTGGGGGCGGACCAGGTTCTAGAAGGCGACCCTTATGAAGCGACCAGCCGGGCGACGGGCGGTAGCCCGGTCTATACCGGAATGAGCAAGAACAAATACTTCTTTGGCGGCTTCGACAAGGTCTACGACTGCATCGGAGGCAACTGGTCCAACCATACGGGCCTTCGTCTCCTGCGGGCCCGCGGTAGCTTTATCAAGATCGGCCATCATATGAATGCGGTCAGCTTCGATGAATCGCCCATCTGGTGGCAGGAACTCAGGGTCGTCGGAGTCAACGCCCATGGTATGGAAAAGATTGATGGGCGTGAGCTTTACACCTTTGACCTGGCCCAGGAGTGGATCCGGGACGGCAGGTACTCGGTGGAGGGGTTTGTTACCCAGCATTTCCCCCTGGCCGACTACAAGAAGGCCCTTCGTCTTGCCATGGAAAATCCGCCCGGTGTGGTCAAAATCGTGATCGACTGCCAGTAGGCTGGCAATGGGAAATAATCCTTTGGAGGCCAGGATGGATCATTCATATTCAAAAAAGGGCGGCCAGGATCCGTCAACAGTGAGCCGTAAAAAGGCGCAAATACAGGAGTTGGTCCAAAGGCAGAGGGAACTCTTTGACAGTGGGCAAACCCGGCCCCTGGCCTTTCGCCAGGACTGCCTCCGCCGCTTGCGGGACGGCCTCATCAATAATGAGGCGGAGATCAACCGGGCGGTCAAGGAGGACCTGAACAAGTCGCCTTTTGAGACCTATATGACGGAGACGGGGATTGTCCTCTCGGAAATACGGTTCATTATGAAGCGCCTCCCCCGCTGGGTCAAGGCACGCGGGGTCAAGTCTCCTCCCGCGCTTATGCCGGCCAGGAGCATGATTGTTCCTGAGCCCTATGGGGTGGTCTTGATTATGTCGCCTTGGAATTACCCGATCCAGCTGACCCTCAACCCCCTCGTGGCCTCCCTGGCGGCCGGCAATTGCAGCCTGGTCAAACCGTCTGCCTATGCCCCTGCGACCAGCCAGCTTCTTGCCAATCTTCTCCAGGATCTATTTCCGCCCGAGCTTGTGGCGGTCGTGGAGGGAGGCAGGAAGGAGAATGCGGCCCTTCTTGAAGAGAAATTTGACTTCATCTTTTTCACAGGAAGCCCGGTGGTTGGAAAGCTTGTCATGGAGGCAGCCTCCAGCCACCTGACCCCCCTGGTCCTGGAGCTGGGGGGAAAGAGCCCCGTGATCGTGGATGAGACAGCCAATCTCAAGCTGGCGGCCCGGCGTATCGCCTTTGGTAAAGTCTTGAATGCCGGGCAGACCTGTGTGGCGCCGGATTACCTCTTGATTGACAGTCGGGTCAAGCAGGCCTTTATCGAAGAGTTCAAGAAGGCCCTGCTTGAATTCTTCCCGGATGCTGACTACAGCGACTATCCCCGTATTATCAGTGACAAGCATTTCCGACGCCTGGAGGGCCTCCTTGAGGGGCAGACCCTTGTAGTCGGTGGCGGTAGGGACAAGGCCAGCCGCTTCATCGAGCCTACCCTCCTGGACCAGGTGGATCCCGAGTCCGCCCTCATGAAGGAGGAGATATTTGGTCCCCTCCTGCCCATGATCAGCTTCCAGGACTTGGACGAGTGTATCCGCTTCATCCGCAACCGGCCGAAACCCCTGGCCCTTTATCTCTTTACAGCCGACAAGGCCAGGGAGCGACGCGTCCTTGACAGCTGTTCCTTTGGCGGAGGCGCCATCAATGACACCATCATGCACCTGACCTCACCCTATCTGCCCTTTGGTGGGGTAGGGGAGTCAGGAATGGGTTCCTATCACGGCTACAGGAGTTTTGAGACCTTCAGTCATATGAGGAGCCTGATCAGACAAAGCAAGAGGATTGACCTGCCCGTCCGTTACCATCCTTATTCAGAACGCTGGTTCAAGCTCTTAAGGAAGCTCTTGCGTTGAGACCAGCACCTGATTCCTGCCGAAAGGAGCTTCTTGGCAATCAGTCGACCGGTTGGCAGACATCGATCCAAGCGGTTGGCTTGGCGCACTCCTCCAATTCCTCAAGGGTCAGCTCGACCAGGCTCCGGGAACTGCCGGCGCCCGGATAAAGGATATTGTTCGCCTTCAGGGATTCATCCAGGTAGATGTCAACGCCCTCCTTGACGGCAAAGGGGCAGACACCGCCGACCTCATGACCTGTGTACTCCAGGACCTGTCCCGCCTGAATCATTTTGGGCCGCTTGAGAAAACGGGCCTTGAATTTTGGATTATGGACTCTTACATTCCCCGCGCAGACCACCATGAGGGGCTGACCGTCGACCAGGAAAGACAGGGTTTTAACAATTTGCCCAGTCTCACAGTCCAGTGCCTGGGCGGCCAGTTCAACCGTGGCGCTGGATTCCCGCAGGACCTTGACCCTGTCGCCAAGACCGGCCTCTTCAAAAAACTTCTTCACCCGACTAAAAGACATGGCGCCTTCCTTTCATCCTGGCCTGAGCCAATTGGAGCCATGGTAGCGCAAAAGCCGAATCTTTGTCATAGACCGGATTCTGAAAGCCAATGACCGCTTCACCCGGAGGAAGTCATCTTCTTGATCTGATCCAGGGCTTGATCAATGTCTTTCAGGAGGAGCCCGCTCATGCTCTCTGGGTAGCCTGAAGGATCCGCCGTCATCAGGGCTTCCGCAATCCTGGCCCTCAGTCCCGGCCGATACCGGGCGATCAGGGTCAGGCTCTTGACACATTGTCTGGCCGTGATGGGGGAAGGATCCTTGATGTGCTCGAGATAGGAATCAATGAAGCCATCGATCTGACCCGCCTGGTCCCAGCGGGCGTTGGAGGCGATCAGGATCAGTCCTCGGGTCCGGATGTAGGAATTGGAATCTTTTTGCAGGACAGCGAAGGTCTTGATGAAGGGATAGACGGCATCTGTTTCCTGGCTGATGGCATCCAGTTCCTTCATCGACCGATAGGCTTTTTGATCATCACTTGAGGCAAGCTGGTCAACCAGCTTTTCAAGCCTGAGAGGATCAGCAAAGAAATACTTACAGATCGGTCGCACCTCACCCTGACAGGGGCCGCCCCCTTCCTGGATCAGGGTGAAACTGTTCTTCTCCAATACCCTGCGCGAGCCCATGTTTTCCCTGTCGCAGAGGCCGTAGACGACGGGAAGATCCAATTTCTCCATTATGGCGGGGAGGAAGGCCTTGACCGCCTCCGTAGCGTAGCCCAAACCCCTGTAGGCCTGGCCGATGTGAAAACCAATTTCCCAAGCTTTTTGGAATCCAACCAGTTGGACATGGCCGATCTGCCTGCCTTCCTTAAGGAGCAAGGCGTAGACAAAGGGACCCTCCCTGCTTTGGTAGCTTGAGATCAAATATTGGATGCGGGACAGGGCCTCCTCCTGGGTCTCGAAGACTTCGTCCGGAAGAAAGCGCCGGTTGTCGTCATCAAGGGAATTGAGCTGGATGCTCTCAGCCATGGCTTGGTCCAGATCTTTGATGATCAACCGCTCCGTCTCCAGGTACATTTGTCCGCCCCCAGCCTGCCCGCATCCAGTTCTCATCTTTTATCAATGGCCGAGCTTTGATTGAAATATACCAAAAGGGGGGAGGTCACGCTAGGCTCGGCCCCTCTCCTTGACATCCCGGCGGATTTTATCAAAGGCCTTTTCATCAAGCCGGCCCGTCGTCCGGAAGGTCCCGATGGTCTCGGACAGGACCTGGTAATTGAGTTCGGTTCCCCTCCGGTCGGCCAGATAATCCAAGGCCCGGTCCGGTCTGATCCCATAGGCGCCAGCTGTGACAATGGTATCCATGTTGGCTCCCAGGAAGATGAATTCCCAAGCGTAGGCTTCCTCCTGCTTTTCCACCATGGCCTTGATCCGGGCCGGGCTGTAGTTCCGGCTGCTGTTCTCCTGGCCGTCCGTGATGATGACAAAAATGACCTGGTCCGCCCGGTAGTCGGAATGGGTCTTTTTTTGAATCCGGATGAGCTTGTCCATGGTCCTGCCCATGGCGTCCAGGAGGGCGGTCGATCCCCCCGCCCGGTAATCCTTATCCGTCAAAGGGCTGACGGCCCGGATGTCAATCCGGTCGTGGAGGAGCTGGGTGCGGTTGTCAAAAAGAACGGTGGTGATGAGGCAGGGCTCATCGATAGCAGCCTGTTTGGCTAAAAGAGCATTGTAGCCGCCCAGGGTGTCGGACTCAAGACCGGCCATGGAGCCGCTTTGGTCCAAAAGGAATACGAGTTCAGTTTTCTTCTTGGTCATGGTGGTTTTTCCCTCCCTTGTTTGATGTTTTCACTTTAGGGAAGAAAAGCGCCGGAGAGGTCGCTTGCCAAGCGACAAATAAGAAGGATGAAAGAGGGGCTAGCCGCCCAGGAGGGGCTGGTCGTAAGCGAAGAGGACTTCGTTTATCTCAAAGATATCGTACCGGTTTTTGTCGATGAAATATTCCACAATTACATCAAAGAGGACGGCGGGAGAAAGGGCATAGCCTGCCCGCGCCAACAGTTCCCGGGTCTCGGGGATGGATAGCTCCAGGGCAATGGCCAGGGCGAGGACTGTCCGCTTGCCCGGCCGGTAGTCCGGCTTGGTCCGGATCTTGGAGAAGAGTCTGCGGTCCAGGTTGGCCCCCTTGTAGACCTCTGCGTCGGTCTTTCCCCGGGCGTCGATGAGGCGGAGCAGGAGACGTGAGAAGGGTTCATCCAGCTGGCCGATGACCTCCTCAAGGGGTGGGGCGGACAGGGGGGTCCGGCGGGCACCTGCTTCATACAGGGCCGCACGTTCGACCTGGAGCAGGCTGCGTCTTCTTTGAGGTCCTTCAAGGTAATGGGTCTCGATATAGTTTTCGACTTCACCCAGGAGCTGGCGACTGATGGTCAAGGCAGCCTTGTCGAAGAGGGCCAGGATGACCTCCAGGTCGTGGCCATCCAGAAAATCCCGGATGGCTGAGGTCGCGACTCTCAGGGCCTCCTCTTTGGGATAGCCGTAGATGCCGCTGGATATCAGGGGGAAGGCGATACTCTCACAGTGATTTTCGACCGCTCTTTTCAGGGAATTGGTATAGGCTGCCCGAAGGCTGGCCTCACTCCCTTCCTTATCGTCCGCCCGGTAGACAGGTCCGGCCGCATGGATGATGAATTTTGCCGGGAGCTTGAAGGCGGGGGTGATGACGGCCTCCCCGGTCTTGATGGGGGCCAGCTTGTCACAAGCCTCCTGAAGGGGACCCGGCCCCGCCGCCCTGAAGATGGCGCCGCACACCCCACCTCCCATAAGGAGCTCGGTATTGGCGGCGTTGACAATGGCGTCCACCTCGAGTTTGGTGATATCCTGGCCAACAATGGTGAAGGGCATAAAGCTACCTCAATCTTTCCTATCCAGTCTAGAGAAGACTGGCCTGGCAGGCAAGGGAATTTGGAAGGAACGGGGGGCTCTTTGTTTATGATAAGCTGGGCGATAGGAGGGGGCAAGGATGAAGAGGAAGATCATGGCCCTTGTGGTTGTCTCGCTATTGGCACTGGTGCTTCTACCGTCTTGCGCGGACAAGGAAATGATAAAAAAAGAAGATATGCCGGGTGGCCTCAGGGACTGGTCCTGGAAAGACGCGCCCAAAACGATTGAATCAAAGGATATCGAGCGATTCGAATGTGAATTCGGCTTTAGCGAGGGGCAGGAAGAAGCTTATTTCTACTATGTCTTCGAAATGGTCCGGGGGGACCAGGCAGCCTTATGCCGGATGCAAGCTTATGATAATGGCCGCCCCCATCTCGATTGGGACTTTGAAGCTCCCCTGGCCGCCCTTGACGACTTGCAGTCACTCGTCGACCAACACGGCTTAGCCAAGGTCAACGGCCTGGACAAGCATACAAACGGCCTGCCGGAAGCTTTGGGGGCCCTCCTCCTGGTGGATTATGCCTCGGGTGAGCGGATCTATGCCTATGACAATTCTTCCGGATTTTTAGATTACAGGGCGGAGATTGCCCTCTACGAATTTTTCCGGGATCTGGCCGGGGACCTGGCTGATTAAAAATTGACGGATTTTTCCACACTTCATAATAACTGGGGGTTAAAATGACAAAGGCAGTGAAGCATGGGTTGGCGCCCTGGACTGAAGGCGGGGCTATCAGGACGGTAGGTGTACTTACCAGTGGCGGAGACGCTCCTGGAATGAACGCGACCATCCGCGCCGTGGTCCGCATGGGCCTGCACCAGGACTACAAGATCTTGGGTTGCCGCCGTGGTTTCCACGGCTTGAGCCGGGGTGACATTGTCGAGCTGGACGATCGTTCCGTCTCAGGGCGCTTGCAACAGGGAGGAACCTTCCTCATGACCGCCCGCAGCCAGTCTTTCAATACGCCGGAGGGTGTGCAAAAGGCCTTTGACATGTGCAAGGTCTTCGGTATTGACGCCCTGGTGGTGATCGGTGGTGACGGTTCGCTTCGAGGAGCCTTGGATCTCGCCCGGAAGGGTCTTCCCGTAATCGGCATACCGAGCACGATTGACAACGATATCGCTTGTTCGGAGTACACAATCGGTTTTGACACCGCGATGAATACGGCCATGACGGCGATCGACAAGCTGCGCGACACGGCCTCTTCGCATGAGCGCTGCAACTGCATAGAGGTCATGGGCAGAAGCGCGGGTTATATCGCGCTGAATGTGGGCATCTCCTGTGGAGCGGAAGTCATATTGATCCCCGAAGTGGAAATGGATTTCGATAAGCATGTGGTGCGCCGTCTGCTGGAATGCCATAACAAGGGCAAATTCCATTACATTGTGGTTGTTGCCGAAGGCGCCGGCGACACGGTTGAAATCAGCAAGCGGATTGAGGCACAGACCGGTATCGAATCCCGGGTGACCATCCTTGGTCATTTGCAGCGCGGTGGCAGCCCCTCCGCCCGGGATCGCCTGATGGCTAGTCAGATGGGGGTCCGCGCAATTGAAAGCCTGGTTTCCGGTCAATATGGAAGAGTGGTGGCTTATCGGCAGGGCCAGGTCATCACCATTGAGATCGAAGAAGCTTTGCGGATGACGAAAACCATATCCCGGGAGGAAATTGATACAGCCTACAAAATCGCGCTCTGATCCTGCGCCACTGCCCGCCGGCGACCGGGGCAGGCCTGATCGATCAGTTCAGGGCCTTGACCAGGAGCCGGTAGGAAGCCTCCATGGCGGTTTTGGCCGGCAGGTGGGCCCGGGGGCGGTAAAGGCTGTGGGCAAAAGCTGCCAAGGCACCCAATAGGACCATCTCCCGATAGTAGTCCTCTTGGGGGCCCAGGGCCAGGATCAGGCCCTCTTTCTCCCCAGCCTGAAAAATTGCCTCATAGATCTGCATGAGGAAGCGCCTGTTGGTTTCAATATAGTCCTTGTATTTTGTCAGGTGCTCGTAAAAATCCTGCATATCTCCCAAGGGTGAAAAGAAGAGCTTGCATTGATCCTTGCTTTCCTTGCCCTGGACAGCCAGGATCCGGAGGATTGCATAGTATTTATTTTGAAAGCTGTCCTGGTTTTCCACCTCATGGAGGACTTGCTGAAGACCCAGGCCAATATGGTGGAGGATAGCCTTGGATATGGCTTCTTCCTTGGTCTTGAAATAGTCATAGATGGTGCCCTTGCCCACGTCGGCCTGGGAGGCAATGTCCGAAACCTTGATGGTGTAGGGATTGTTACCCTGCTTGATCAAGGCGATGATACCGTCGAGGATGGCCTTTTCCTTCTGACCCAATTCAATATTCCTCATGCTCAGACCCCCTCCTTGGCTGGTGCCGGCCCTGCCTTGTCCCGGTGGAGCAGATCGTAGATGACCGGGATGACGATCAGGGTCAGCAGGGTCGAATAAATAAGTCCACCGATGGAGACAAGCGCCAGGGGCTGTAGCATCTCCGACCCCATGCCTACACCCAGGGACAGGGTGGAGAGGCCCAGGATGGTGGTAACTGCCGTCATGAGGATGGGTCTCAATCTTATACGGCCGGCCTTGATCAGGGCTTCCCTTTTCTCCAAGCCTGAAGCCCGCAGCTGATTGGTGAAGTCAACAAAGACGATGCCGTTGTTGACAACAACCCCGCTCAGGATCAAGAAGCCCAGCATGGAGATTACACTGATCTCATAACCCAGGATGAAGAGGGCCAGGAGGCCGCCTGTGAAGGCCAGGGGAATAGTGAACATTACGATGAAGGGCGAGAGCAGGGACTGGAATTGAACCACCATAATCAAGTAGATGAAGACAATGGCCAGAACCAGCATGGTGCCCAAATCTTCCAACGCGTCCTGAATGACCTGGTTTTCACCGGCATTTTCAATCCGGTAGCCTGAAGGCAGCGGGTAGTCCTTGATCCTTTTTTCAAAGTCCTGACTGACCAGTCCGATGTTATGTTCAGTGTCGATGCCGGCTGTCACAGACAGGTATCTTTGCTGCTTATCCCTTCGGATGGATGCCAGGCCGCTCCCTTGATCGAAATGGGCGATATCATCCAGTTTCACCGTGATGGTCTCATCGGCGCTCTTGCCTGACAATTCGAGTTCTCTCAAGTCATCCACATCAAGGTCCCGGGTCCTGTCGTGCAGGACGATGACGGGGTAATCCTTGTTCCCCGCTGTCAAGCTGGTGGCGGACTGACCTTCTGCGATCGTATCAGACAGTTTCGCAAAGACCTGGGCCACGGTAAGTCCCTTGGCCATGGCCTTGTTCTTATCCACAATGATCCGGGTCTCTGTCAGGGTTTCCTCCTGGCCAAAAGTCACGTCAACGGTTCCCTCAACCTCCTGGAGGATCCCGCCCAGATCTTTGGCGATAGTCTGTAGGGTATCCAAGTCATCGCCTTTGACCATGAGCTCAATGCCGGATCCGCTCAAAGCAGACAGGTCCATATTGGAAGAGCTGACACTGACCTCAACTGACAGGTCTTCTGTCGAGGTCAGAATTGTCCGCTCCATCTCCCTGTTGCTCAAACGCAGGTCCGGATCCAGCAGAAGATAGAGGGACATGCTGTCCTGGCTCCTTCCTCCTCCGCCCATAAACCCCATTCCCTGCATGATCCCGCCCTCGAAGACACCGATGGTCTCAACCCCCTCAAGGGCCAGCAATCTTTCGATCACAGTTTCCGTTGACTCCCGGAGTTCCTCCCGTGTGGCCTCCTTGTCCGTGCGGATGGACAGGGACATCTGGGGGGCGTCCATATCCGGGATGAAGGATGTTCCGAGTGAAAGTGCCAGAAGAAGACTGAGGACAGCCAGGGCGACAACAGCCAGGAGGATAAGCGCCCGATGTTTCAGGGACCAACCCAGAAAACTTGTGTAGCCATCTGCAAAACGGTTGAAGAGACGGCTCTTTTTTTCGCTTGATTTCTCCAGCATATTTGAAGCCAGCATGGGTACCAGGGAAAGGGCCACGATGAGGCTGGCAAGCAGGGAGTAGGCGATGGTGAGCCCCATATCAGTGAAGATCTGCTTGGAGATACCCTTGACGAAAACAATGGGCAGGAAGACGGAGGCGGTAGTGACCGTGGACGAGATGATGGCCCCGCCAATTTCTTTGGCCCCCTTGATACTGGCCTCTATGGTAGACAGGCCCTCCAGCCTCAGCCGGTAGATATTCTCGATAACGACGATGGAATTGTCCACCAGCATACCAACGCCCAGGGCCAGGCCGGCCAAGGAGATGACATTGATGCTGACCCCTGTGAAATACATCATGGCGATGGCAAAAACCAGGCTGATGGGGATGGAGAGCGCGATGATGAAGGTTGGCCGGATATCCTTCAGGAAGAAGAGGAGGATGAGGATGGCTAATAGGCCACCGTAGATCACGTTTCTCAGGACGGAGTCGATGACAATATCGATATACATACCCTGGTCCATAAGGGCCGTGATACTGAGTCCCTCCATAGCTGACTCCAGTTCCCCGCCCTTGTCCCGGATGGCCCCGGCGACTGCTGCGGTGGAGAAGTTACTCTGTTTTTGGAAGCTGAGGATGACCGCGGCATTTCCGTTTACTCTGGCGTAGCTTTCCTGGGAATTGTTGATGCTTGTGACGGTCGCAAGGTCCTTGAGGTAGATCCTGCCTATACCCTCGTCGCCGGTGTCGAAGAGCAGGAGATCCTCAATCTCCTCCATAGCCTTGAATTTGTCTCCGACCTTTACCAGGAGGTCCTTGCCCTGGTCGGTTATGGAGCCCACCGGCATGGAAAAGTTTTGAGCGGCCAGGATGGCGGAAACCATGTCCTTGGTAATCACACCGTCAAGGGAGGCCCCTTTCAAGGCTTCATCCCGGGCTTTTTCAAATTCTTCCAGCTGTTCAGCCAGGCTGCTCTCACCTTCGCTCAGTTTTTCTCTGGCCCTTGCCATCTCCAGATTCAGCAGGGTCCTGCCGGAAGATAGCTCCTGCTCCTTTTGTCCGAGGTCATTGATCTCCTGGCTCAGAATATCCTTGCCCTGGGCAAGTTCCTCCTTCTTTTCATCGAGGGTCAGGAGGCCCTTGTCAATCTCAGCCTTGCCAGCCGCCAGGAGCTGGGCTGCCTGGTCCAGTTCAGCCTTCAAAGCGCCCATCATTATCTTGATTTCATCGAAGCTCAAGGGGTCGCTTCCTTCCAGACTTTCCTCCATGGCTTGAAGGGAGGGCCCCAGCGCATCCTTCACGCCCTGGGGCAGGCTCTTGATGAAGGCAAGCAAGGCTGTCCTGGTTGTTTCCTGCTGGTCAAACCAGTTTTCACCCGATTGAGAGAGGCCCTTCTCCAGTTCGTCCAGGACGCCCAGGATCATTTTCAGACTGCTCTCTTCCGCGATAAGTTCCACCCGCTTGTCCCGAAGCTCCGACTCAGCTTGTAAAAGTTCTCTTTCACCCCTTGAAAGCTCAGCCCTAGCCTCATTCAGCTGGGCCTTGCCCTGAAGAATCGCCTGCTTTCCTTGATCCAGCTTGGCGCCTTGTTTTCTCTCTTCAGAATCCAGTTTCGCCAGTCCCTCTTCGATTTCAATCTGGGCCTCTAGAAGCTTGTCCTCCACTTCAGACAGTTCGCTGTCCACCTTGTCAAGCAAACGCTTGTTCAGGTCGGCAATCTTTTCACCCTCAAGCAGGACTTCAATTCTCTCCTCAAGCAGGCCTGTGGCAGAAATGGATGCCAGTCCTGGAATGCTTTCAAGCTTGGGAATGACGTCTTCCTGGACTTTTTGTGAAACCTCGATCATATCCAGGCCTTCGATATCGACAGAAGCCACCATAATGGGCAGCATGTCCGGATTCAGCCGCAAGAGCATGGGCGAACCAATCCCGTCAGGCCAGGCGGACTTGACCAAATCCAGGAGGCCGTTGATTTCAATGGTAGCGGAGTCCATATTGGTATCATTGTTGAATTCCAGGATTACGATCGAGGAATTCTCGTTTGAGACCGAGTTGATTTGCTTTATATTGCTGACCGTCGCCATCACTTGCTCAAGGGACTTGGTTACTACCATCTCCACTTCTTCGGGGCTGGCGCCCGGGTAGGAGGTCATGACAAGGACATAGGGAAGATCAAAACTTGGCAGAAGGTCGGTCTCCAGGTTGATAAAGGAGATCGTGCCCAGGATCAAAACTAATACGACGGCTACAACCACGGTGTAGGGCCGCCTGACACTGAATTTTGCTAACAAGTCGGTAAAGCCTCCCGGTCATATAAGAATCCGACCGACTGGTCGGTCGGCAGGGTTCATAGTAGCACAGGCCGGCCGGAATAAGAAAGAAAGGATCCCCTTGATATTCGATGTTCCGGATTACCCGTATAATGGCAAACAATATGAGCCGTTACTGTCCACGCCTGAAGCGCGATTTGAAAAAGAGCCCGTGTGGCTGGGGGCAACTGTCATCCTGGAGGTCGCTCTCCCAATTAAGGCGGCTTGTGGTATTGCCTGGGGAAGGGAGCAATTTATGAAAAAAAATGATAAGCTGCATGGCTTTATCCTAAACCGGATCAGGGCACTTCCGGAGCAAAAGGCTAAACTGCACGAGTTCACCCACGAAAAAAGCGGTGCCCAGCTGATTTGGCTGGAGCGACCGGAGCAAAACAAGACCTTTTGCGTCAGCTTCAGGACCGTTCCGGAAGATGACAGCGGTGTTTTTCACATACTGGAGCATTGTGTCCTCGGTGGTTCAAAGAAATATGATGTCAAGGAACCCTTTGCCGAGCTCTTGAAAAATTCCGTCAACACCTTCCTCAACGCCATGACCTTCAGCGACAAGACAGTGTACCCTGTGGCCAGCCGGAATGAGAAGGATTTTTTCAATCTCATGGATGTCTACCTGGATGGTGTCTTCAATCCCTCTGTCCTGGAGAATGAAAATATATTCCGCCAAGAGGGCTGGAACTACGCCTTCGATGAAAAAGGGGATCCATCCTATCAGGGCGTCGTCTACAACGAAATGAAGGGGGCTGCGTCGACCCTCGACCGCAAGGCCTATAGGGAGATGTGCCGCCTCCTCTTCCCGGATACCAGCTATCGGTTTGACTCGGGGGGTGATCCTGCCGCCATCCTTGACCTGACCTATGAAGATTTCAAGAAAGCGCATGGCCGTTTCTATCACCCCTCCAAGGCCCTCTTTTTCCTCGATGGTCAGCTGGCCCTTTCCCGGGTCCTGGAAAAACTTGACCGGGAGTACCTGCAAGTCTTTGACAGAATTGAAACGGATGCCGGTATAGCCTTACAGGAACCTGTGGGGGGGCTTGCCCGCCACGAATACGAAATAGGCCCGGATGAGGATCCAAAGGACAAGTGCCGCCTGACCCTTGCCCGCCTCTTTGCCTCCTGGGAGGAGGTGGAGAAACAGCTGGCGGTCGCCATCCTCTGTGATGTCCTGGCCGGATCCAATGAAGCCCCCCTGAAAAAGGCCATCCTGGACCTGGGTCTGGCCCAGGACTTTCAGATGTTTATGTCCGGGGGGTCCGCCCAAGCCTGGCTGGGGATGGAGGCCAACAATTGCTCGGAAGACGACTTCGGCCGGATCAAGGAGACCCTCAGCCAGATTCTGACCCAGCTGGCCGACCAGGGGCTAAACAAGGATGACCTTCTGGCCTCCCTGAACCAGCTTTATTACCAGGAGCTGGATCCCCAGGAGCCCAGGGGCATTGCCCTGGCCATAGACTCCCTGTCCAGCTGGCTCTATGGCGGGGATCCCTCCCTCTGCCTCCAACTTGGACGCTTTTTTGGCAGTCTTCGGGAGAAGATCCCGACCGGTTATTTTGAGGATTTACTTGAGGAATTTGCGCCTGATGGCGACAGCTTCGTCGAGGTTCAATCCTTCCCCTCCACCAGCTACGGGCGGGAAAGAGATGCCCGTGAGGCGGCCCGGCTTGAGGCTGAGACAGCTTCGTGGACGCCGGAATACAGAAGAGCCCTCCAGGACCGGGCGGCCCGGCTGGAGGCCTGGCAGGCGAGCCAGGACTCGCCGGAAGCCCTGGCCAGCCTTCCCGGCTTGACCCTGGAGGACCTGGAGGAGGAACCCAGCTATATGGCCACAAGTGTCCGGGAGATAAAGGGGGTCACCGTCCTCTCCCATCCTTCACCCGCGGAGGGCATCGTCTACCTGAAACTCTATTTCGATAGTTCGGACAGGCCCAGGGAGGACCTGGCCGGACTCCAGTTCACAAGCCTTCTTCTGGGCAAGCTGGCCACACGGAAACGGGAGGCCCGGTCCCTGGTCCGGGATGTCAAGACCCATATCGGCCAGCTCAGCTTCTCCCTGACACCGGTCGCTGATCCCGACTGTCTGGACCGCACCAAACTCTATTTTGTGGCCAGCTGCAGCGTGCTGGAAAGTGAAGTGGCCCCTGCCCTCGATCTCATCCGTGAGATCCTGACCGAGACTGTCTTTGATGACAAGGCCGCCATCTATGCCCAGCTGATGCAAAACAGGGAATACCTCCGCCAGGCAGTCAACCGGATAGCCCACTATTATTGCACCCTCAGAGTCAAGGGCCATTTCACGGCTAAAGACGCGGGCCGGGAGGCCCTGGAAGGCTTATCCTTCATCCTGTGGATCAAGGAATTCCAGGCCGACTTTGAAGAAAAATGGGAAAACTGGAAGGCCCTGGCCGAGGATTTCCGGGACCGGACCTTTGACAGGGATCGTCTAATCCTGAGTCTGACGGGCAATCTGGATGTGGCGGGGCTGGAGGACCTTGTCACCAGCTATCCCCAGCTTCCCGGCCCTCCGGCCGGCTACGCGTCCTATGCCGTCCCCTATCCCAAAGAGGAAGGGTTAGTCATCCCCTCAGCGGTTTCCTATGCCTGTCTGGCCTGTCATACGGCCCCCTTCGGAGGTGAATTCTCTGGCCACTGGATGGCCTTCGATCAGATCCTCTCCCTGGAATACCTGTGGAACAAAATCCGTGTCCAGGGCGGGGCTTACGGGGCGGGCTTCTCCATAGACAAGTCGGCCGCTTGCAGCTTTTATTCTTACCGGGACCCGACCCCCGATAAATCTTTGGAAATCTTCCGCCAATCCGCTTCCTTCATCCGGGCCTTCAATGAAGGCAGGGATAGCATTGAGCGCTATCTTATGGGTAAACTTACCGCGCTTGATCCAGACCTCTCCTTCAAGCGTCAGGCGGACCAGGCGGATAACTGGTATTTGACCGGCTATACGGCCGAAGAGGCCCTGGTTATCCGCCAGCAATTGATGGGGGCAAAACCGGAGGATCTCCTGCCTCTGGCAGCTATCCTGGACCAGGCGGTCGGGGAGGCCGCTGTCTGTGTCGCGGGACCGGCGGAAGCCCTGGCAAAGATCCCGGACCTGTCACTGATCGATCTCGATTGATGGGATCAAGCCAAGTCCATCCGGCGCCTGCTGGTTTGTGAATACCGCCAACGGTTGACCTGGAAGAAAAGCTGGATGGAAAGGCCTGTCATAAGGGCAAGGATGGCATAGTAGGCCGGGAAGGCGAGCCAGTAAGGGAGCTCTGGCAGGGAGGATCGGATAAAGGGGGCTTCAAGCAGCTGGTAGATCAGAAGCTTGCCCGGTTCTTGGATCCAGGGGCGGATCAGCAGGGCCCAGGTCGCCACGCATAAGATCCCTCCCCCAAGCTTGATCCGGTCCGACGGCCCATAAAGCTTGGTCCCGATAGCGATTAAACCCAAAAAATAGAGGCTGGCATGATTCAGCATGGAAATATAAATCTGCCAAGGGGCGAAGGCGGCATAGAGGGGTCCACCCCGGACTATCAGGGCCAAAAAATAAAAGAAGCCTGCCATGAGCCCGGCATAGACAGGCCAGCAGGACTTCCTCTTCCTTCCCATAAGGATGAAGGCCGGGACGACAAAATAGGCGACAGCTGAAAATTCAACAGGCAACTGGATAGCCACTCCCTTAAGGAGGGGCAGGGAATAAAGGAGGCAGTTGCCAAGGAGGAGGACAAGGGCGACCGCTTTAAGGATCAGCTCCCTCGTACGGTCGGGGCCACGACAGATCCCTCCCGCGACCCAGTGGACCGATCCGAAAAGGATAAGCGCGACCGCATTGAGACCGTACATTCTTGGCTTCCTAGCCTACCAGGACCCTGGCAAACCAATTCCAGCTGTGCCAAAATTCAAAACTTCCCGTTGACAGGACCGCCGCGATGAAGGCCAGGGTAAAGCTGATGGCACAGAGGGTGAAGCTGAGCAGGGCGGTCATCCGGAGGCGCCGGTTGGTCCTGGCCTCTAGCTGGGGGTGGATGGCAAGACCGGGCAGGGTGGCCTGGCCTGAAACAGAGGCAATGGTGTTATGGCGCAGGCGGCGGTAGGAACGTACGAGCTGTCGGATAAAGGCAGCATAATAAAGGGATCCGACCGCCAGGAGGACTGCCAGGGAGGCCAGCGAGATGCCAAAGATGGCGCCGGTCCAATAAGGCATGGCCGGGATCAGGCTGGTGACCTTGATGTCGGCCAGCAAGGCCACGGCCAAGCCCCCGAAGGCAAGGGAAGCGGCCAGGAGGACGATCCCGCCCAGGATCAGTAAGAGCAGAAGGAGGGCAACCGGAAAACTGATCAAGGCAAAAACCAAGCTGGCCATCTTCCCGGCCCGCTCCTGGCCCCGGTCGGGGCCGTCTGGCTCAAACTGGGCGGCGATCATTACCGGATCTCCCAGTTTGGCAACGATCTCTTCCTCAGGAAAGCCATCCGCCAATTTATAGGCGAAGTGTTGCTCATATTCGTTGACAATGTCATCCCTGTCCGCAATCTGTCTTATCTTCAGCTCATCGGTGAGTCTGGATAAGAATTCATTCTTCATCATGGGATCTACCCTCCAATAAATTTTCAACAGTGGCTGCGAATGCAAGGTATTCAGCCTTGTCCTTTTCAAACTGCCTCCGGCCCAAGGGGGTCAAGGCGTAATACTTCCGGGGCGGTCCTCCGCTTTCTTCCTGCAGGTAGGTTGTCAACAAAGCTTCATTTCTGAGTTTTCTCAGGATTGGATAGACCGTACCGACCGCGATATGGATATGGCTTGCCAGGTACTCGGATATTTCATAGCCGTAATAGTCACGCTCCCTGAGCAAGGAAAGAACACAGAGTTCCAGAACGCCCTTCTTGTACTGTGGATTCACTGGCATATCCTTTCTTTTCTACTGCCGTCAAGTAACATTGATAGCCTACTAGTAGATAATAAATAATAGTATGACAGATGTCAAGCCCTCGAGCCAAGTAAAAATGTTCCAGTAATACTCCGGAAGAGGGATTTTGTCATATCCGGGCCCTGACCAGGCATTGACGGCAGCTTTTATTAACGACATACTGGGAAGTAGATTGTTCCACTGGAGACGGAGGTGGTGCGAGATCCCGATACTGATCGCGCGAAAACAAGGTGGTTACAGACACCTTTACAGTCTCTGTTTTTTCCTGCTTGCCGCAGCCTTTATTCTCGACCCTCCCCTGGAAGTCTTTCAAGGATTTATCCGGATTTTATTGTCCCCGGGTAACCTGATCACGGATTACATCGCTGTTGGCGGGCTGGGCGCCGCCTTCTTCAACAGCGGGACCGTCGGCCTTGTATCGGTCCTTCTCTTGCACCGACACGGCCTGAAAATTAACGGCCCGGTCATTGCGGGCATAGTCACGGTCTGCGGCTTCGCCTTTTTCGGCAAGACACTTTTCAATTCACTTCCCATTACCATAGGAGCCCTCCTCTATTCCCGTTTCATGCGGGTGCCCTTCAAGAATTTGGCGGTGACGGGCCTTTTTGCGACAGCCCTGGCCCCCCTTGTCAGCACCTTGAGCTTCGGTATGGGCTTCCCTGTCTGGCGGGGGATCCTGTCGGGCTACCTGGTCGGATTCGTGATCGGCTTTATTGTCCCCCCCTTGTCCGCCGCCTTCATCAACTTTCACCAGGGATACAATCTCTATAACACGGGCTTCGTGGCGGGTATCATTGGCATGGTCGCAACGGGTCTCTTGAGGATGTTTGACTTGCAGGTCAATACGGTTTCCATTATTTCTTCCGGAAATAATCTCTTACTGAGCCTGCCCATCCTCTTCTTTTGTCTTATTCTTCTTCTGGTCGGCCTCCGGAAAAACAAATGGTCCTTCCGCCATTACCATCAGTTGGTCAAGCTTTCAGGCCGCCTGCATTCCGATTTTGTCGAGGCCTGCGGTTTTGGCGTGACCCTAATCAATATGGGGCTCACAGGCTTTATCTCCTGGTGCTATATCATGATCGTCGGCGGTCAGATCAACGGGCCTACCATCGGTGCCCTCTTTACTATCATAGGGTTTTCAGCCTATGGGAAACACCTTTTGAATGTCATCCCCATCTTCATCGGGGCCTTTCTTGCCTCTGTCCTGAACATGCACGACCCCGGTTCCACGGTGGGCGTGATCGTTGTCCTTTTCGGTTCGACCCTGGCCCCGATCGCCGGGGGATACGGCGGAGTAGCGGGTGTGGTCGCGGGATTCATCCACGTTTCCATGTCGCTGAATATTGGTTACCTCCATGGCGGTATGAATTTGTATAACAATGGCTTTTCCGGAGGCTTCGTCGCGGCCTTCCTGGCCCCCATATTCACCCTGATTAAAGATAGTCTCAAGGACCGCAAAAACCCAACTATGTGATAGACTTTTAATGTTTTGTTCAGAGCTCAGCTATTGCATGAAAGGAATAAGGATGAATCGTTTCAGGTTATTTTTAGTGTTTCTGGCTATTGTCATGGCCCTGGCCCTTCTTGCCGGTTGCGGTGACAGCAAGAAAGAACCACAAGCGCCTACGGGAGTGGAGGATGAGACGGAGGGGACTGAGACTGACCCGATCATGGATGAAGACCCTCCCCTCGAGGATGGCCCCCTCTACAGGATCCAGCATGAATCAACGATCGGGGAGACGGTTCTTTTTGATGACAGGGATATCAGGATCACGGCCCTTGAAATTGTCTACCAACCATTTGGCCCCACACTCAGCTTGCTTTACGAAAATAATACTGATAAGGATCTGGATTTTTTAACGACCAAGGATGACCATTGCTGTCTTGCGGTGAACAATTACACGATTGATAACTGGTACGGCGTATCGGTTCCCGCGGGCGGCAAGCTTACGGAGGCTATGCCCCTTGATTCTCACGATTGGCATCTTCTGGGTATTACCGAAATCGCCGAAATCGAGCTGGGATTCTACGTCACAGTCCGCGATGACAACAGTGATTATGCCTTTGTCGACCCGTTTGTCCTGAAAACTTCATCGGCCGGCAGCCACAGCCATCCTGAGAACGCCTTCAGGGAAACCATCACCCGTGAAGACTTCCAGTCGGAATTTGGCTACAAGCTTGACCTTCATACGGAAGGGGCCTTGTACGATCAAGGGGAACTTCGCATCCTCTCCCAGACCCTGGTCACGAATGAGAGGGAGGAGAGGAGACTGCTTTATCTGGAAATCGAGAATCAGTCGACGGAAAGGGTCCGTCTTACCTTGAATGGATTCAGCATCAATGGTGTTGAAATGAGTGAATCCAAATTTGCAGGCGCGACCATGAATCCTGGTTGGCGCCGTGTCTTGATTGTAGATGTGTCCAGAAATATCGACCAGGCCAAGATGGATGTCTTTGGCATAAAAGAAATCGGAAAAATCGGCTTCACAGTCACGTTGTACAACGAACAGGGGGAGGAGAAGCTTCCTCCCGAAAATGTAGCCGTCGTCATCCCCGGAGTAGATACAGGAACGGACTCCCTCGATGAGGAAGTATACAATGACAAGGGGATCCGGATCGTCCACAAGGGACTTACCCTGAAGGATCCCTCTGTCGAGCGGGATGATGTCTTCCTCCTGCTCCTCTTTGAGAATAACAGCTCCACGGATATTTTTGTAATGGACGCTGATGTAACCGCGGTGGTCAATGGGAAGGAAATCAGCTATATTCCCTCGCCCAAGACCATCCCGGAGGGTGAAAGCGCGATCATCGAGCTTCGGATCTTCGGCTCCTCCCTGAAGGAAAACGGGATTGAGACGATTGATGGCATCAAAGAAATTGAAATGGGCTACAAGATAGTGGATGACAGGGTCTTCTCCATAATCCCCTTGGCCGAGCCGCGTTTCAAGCTTACCTACTGAGGGGAAGCCTTATTGGCAAGGAAGGGGTCCGCCGAGCGGGCCCCCTCCTTTTGTCCTTGTCCTGTCAGCTGATCCGGCCTAGTACTTTTTCTTCATCTCCACCCAGTCCACGGATTGGAAGTCGCGGGCCTGGGTGGCAAAGCTTGTCCGGCTGTCAGTGGCACTGGCAAAGGCCGCTTCATTGACGACTGAGTATTCCACCTCCGTCCCGTCTGGACGAAGGTAGGTATCGACCCCCCGGACCGCCTCGCTGTACTTGTCGAAGATCCGGTCATGGGCTGAACTTTGGGCGGCGGAAGACTGGCGCATAGCCTGGTGCTGGCGGTTGGAGTTGGCGAACCAGGTCTGGTTGTAGGCATCGAAGCTGGCCTCTTGTTCCCGCATCATCCTCATATGGGCATTGAACCAGTCGGACTGTCGCTGCTGGAGCTGTCCTGTTATGCGGGCGCGCTCCTCTTCCATCTGCGTCACAAGTTGGGGGCTGGCCTGCATGGTGGAGCAGAACATGACGAAATCACCGTAATACTGGTCAAACTCTTGGGGAGAGGTCCTCAGGCTGAGGACATACTGGACTTCCCAGTTCAGGTAGGTCACGCCGGAGGCGAATAAGAGGCCGCCAGCTCCGAAACTGATCTGGATGCCGTCAAGCAGAACCGCCACCGCCCTTCGCCAGTTACGACCCTCCTGGCTGTAATCGTAGACGCGGGTGGCGCCATCATAGAAGGAGGCGTCAACCCGGGACCACATACCGGGGGGCGTATGGGCAGCCAGTTGCTGTCGCGTGATCTGGGCCGTCTCCTCAGCCTTCAAACCATAGTCGATGGGCGGAGCTTTGGGAAGGGGGCGGGTGTCCAGGGCATGGATGTCCTGGAAGTTGCCCGCCATCCCCAGAAAAAAGCTGTCTGCGTAGGCGGCAGGAGTCATGATCCTCTTCATAGGCATCCTGTCGGCCTGGTCGAACTGGCCTTCGACGTGGCGTTGCATGCCACTTCTGATCTCCTTGAAGGCGGAACCGGAAATATACTCGATGATCGCCTCCTGGCCGGGTGAAAGGGCTGTTACAGCCAGGGTCAGTGGCCAGTTGGCGCTTTGCATGGAGGGGTAGAGGCTAGCTTCCGCAGTCCAGTCCTGGGGTAAAAGGACATAACAAAGTTCCTGGCCCGTCTGCCGGTCATGGAGGGTCAATCGGCCGTCAGGCCTGCGGTTGGGGTCGCTGTTGGAAAAAGAGGCGCGTATCTTGCTCCTGCAATAGGGGCAGGTATAGAAGCCGGGTCTGCCGACCCCTTCCAGGGGACCTCCGCACTGAGGGCAATTGACCGTTTCAAACTGCATGCTGGCGCTCCTTTGTATCATTATAAGCGATAAAAGGCTTCTTTAATGTGGGATCCAGTCGGGGATTGACAGGTCAGTTTATTGAGAGTAGACTCAATTTAGTCTATTGCCAGTAAACAAGATGAGGGGAAAGCTATGACTGAGATCAAGCTGGGTGAAGTTGAGTCCCGTTTCGCGGACATAATCTGGGATCACGAACCCCTGCATTCGCGGGATCTGGTCAAGCTTTGCGAGGAGATCCTGGACTGGAAACGGTCCACCACCTATACCGTCCTCCGAAAACTCAGCGACCGGGGGCTCTTCAAAAATGAGGGGGGGATGGTCTCCTCCCGGATCTCCCGCAAGGAATTCCATGCCCTGCAAAGTCAGCAGTTTGTCGACAAGACCTTTGACGGATCCCTGCCGGCCTTTATCGCGGCCTTCACAAGGCGGAAGGCCCTATCAGCCAAGGAGGCGGAAGAGATCCGGCGTATGATCGATAGAGCTGCCGGGGAGGACTAGACCATGGCCGTCCTCTTCCTCAAGCTTCTCAATATGAGCATGACGGCCGGCTGGCTGATCCTGGCCATTGCCGGTCTCCGCCTCCTCCTGAAAAAGGCGCCCAGGTGGCAGGTCTGCCTCCTCTGGTCAGCGGTTGCTATCCGGCTGGCTTTCCCTTTTTCCTTGAAGAGCATCTTCAGTCTGATACCCAGCACCCAAACGATCAGTCCGGATATCCTCCAGGCGGCAGAGCCCGAAATCCATAGCGGCATCCCTGCCGTCAACAGCCTGGTCAATCCGTTCATCCGTGAGAACCTGGCCCCTCAAGCCGGTGCCTCGGTCAATCCCCTCCAGGTCTGGATCCAACTGGCTGCCTATATCTGGCTGGTGGGCCTGCTTCTACTCTTCCTTTACGCGACTTTCAGTTATTGGCAGCTGAGGAGGAAGGTCAGGGCCTCCCTGCATCTGGAAGACCGGGTCTGGATCTGCGACGAGATTGATACGCCCTTTATCCTGGGCCTGGTCAGACCCAGGATATATTTGCCTTCCGGCATGGAAGGGGGACAAGGGGCCTTGGTTCTGGCCCATGAGCGGGCCCATCTGGAGAGGAGGGATCACTGGTGGAAACCCCTGGGCTTTTTACTCCTTTCCCTCTACTGGTTCAACCCTCTCTCCTGGTTGGCCTACCTTCTGCTTTGCCGGGATATTGAGATAGCCTGCGACGAAAAGGTCATCCGGACCATGGGGAAGAGGGAGCGGATCCTCTATTCAGAGGCCCTCCTGGCCTCCAGCATCCCCCATCGCTCCATCCTGGTCTGCCCCCTGGCCTTCGGGGAGCTGGCCGTCAAGGAAAGGATCCGGTCGGTACTCCACTATAAAAAACCAGCTTTCTGGATTATCCTGCTGGCCCTGATCGCCTCGATCGTACTGGTTGTCTGCTTCCTGACCAATCCCAGGGATCCGGCCCCGGATCCCGACGGGCCCCTGGCTGTGGAATGGTTCAATTACCTGCATCTGGATCCGGATCCTCCGGCCTGGCCGGAGAGCCTGGAGACCAGTCTCCCTGAGTATCCGGGGGTGACCTTCCGCTGGACGCCGGGTGAGCTCACAGCCACAACCAGGGAGGGGACGGAGTCACTCTACTCCGGTATGCCCATCTGGAATACCTTCTTCTGCGATTTGACAGGGGACGGCAAACAGGAGCTTTGCTCGACCATCAGTTTTGGCTCCGGGCTGATTGACAATCACGTCCTGATCTATGATTACCAAAACAGGACCCAGTACCTGCTTTGGCACCGGGGTATCCATGACTATGATCTCTACTTGGAGGAGGGCCACTTATATGCGGCCATGCGTCCCACTTTGGAGGAGGAAATCCTGGAAAGCGGACAGCTGGTACTTGAAGAGGGACGGTTGACTATAAAAGGTCGACCCCTACCCCTGCCGTCGGTTGATCCCACGCTGGCCCTTAGCTATCATTACCAGGGCCAGGACCTGGCGGATATGGCAACTTTGCAGCTCTTTGACAGCGGGGATTTTATCTTGTCACTATCCCCCCTAAGCAGTTACTTGGCCTACGGTCAGTACGTGATTGAGGGGGATCTCCTTGTTTTAAAGACAGCAGATAGCCAATATACCTATGTCTTCCACAAGCAGGCTCAGGGGTGGAGCTTCAGCGCTGATCTGTCCTCACCTCTGTTTGCCAGCCTGTCCAACCTGACGGAAGGCAGCTTCTTTCGCTTGACGGAAAGGGGACCCAAGGATTTTCGGACGCTGTCGGATTGGTGGGAGGAATGGAATCCCGGGAAAGAGGAGTCAGCTGGCCTTCTGCTCACTCTCTACCGCTACCGTGACGCCGTTCCCAGCAAGTTGACCCAGGTCAGTATCAAGGATGAGGAAAAGAGGGAAGATTGTTTCCGGCGCCTCCTGGACCTTGAAATCGTGGAGGTCGAAAGTCCAAAGGTCAATCAAAATGGTCGCCTGCTGGAGCTGCAGTTCTTCAACAAGGCTAATGAGCCCCTCCTCTTCCTGGCCTTCCAGGTCCTGGATGATCAGCCGGACAACTTGTATATAAACGGCGATTTTCTCTCCCTTGAGGAGACCATTCCTGAAATGACCTTCCTGGTAACTGACGGGGAGGGCTGGGGGCTCTACAAGGAATTGACGGAGCTCCTGGATTGATTGTCAAATCTGTCCCAAGGGCTTATTGGGGCGCAAATCAAATGGATGAAGTCGCAAATTACTTCTGAGCTTCAAGGCTGGGATGCCCTTAGCTTCCGCCAGCCCCCTGCTTCCTCTTGAACAAAGCTTTGATAGTCCTGAGAAGCGATATCTTCTTCCCGTAGTTGAGTGAGCCCTGCCGGTAGATATAAATGGACAGGGCGGCGATCCCAAAGGTGGAGGCTGACATGATCAGGAGGGAGGCGGTAATCTCAATCAGCTTGACCGAGGTCAGCATGTAGCGGATGGGAGTCGTAAACAAGGCAACGAAGGGGATGAAGGAGCTGACTCTTACAATGCTGGTGTCCGGCGCTGTCATGCCGGTTGATGCGATCAAATAGGCGATGACGAACAAGATGGTCACGGACGTGATGGAGGCGCTCAGATCCTCCATCTTTGAGACCAGGGATCCCAGGGCGGCGTAAATAAAGAGATAGAGCAGGTATCCCAGCAGGGAGAAGACGATATAGACGATCAGGACATCCAGGCTCATGCTGGTATTGATCATGGAAACCAGCTCCGGCGGATAGAGGGATTTGTTAAGACTGAAGCCCAGGAGGATGAAGAGGGAGATGACAAGGACCTGGATGACCCCGACCAGGCCGGCTGCCAGCACCTTTCCTATGATCAGGGTCCTGGGCCTTGTGCTGGTGATCAGGAGTTCCATGGCCCGGCTGTCTTTTTCCCGGGCTACGGAAGAGGCGACGAGCTGCCCGTAACTCAGGATAAGCAAGTACATACCGAAAAGGAAAACGTAGCCGACGAAGAAGCCCTGGCCATCCCTGCCAAGTATCTCGTATTCCACCTCGATCTCCAGGTCTTCCGCTTCCAGAACAGCCTGGGGGTCGATCCCCATGTCGATCAGGGCCTGATTCTTGTTGATAGCGAGGAGCAGGTTTATAAATTCGTAGTTGTCGTCGAAGCTGCCCATATCCTTCTGGATGACGGTAAAGGATGTTCTGGAAGTCAGGTAATAGAGAATCTCCAGTTTTCCGCTATCAACAGCCTCCCTCAGTTCATCCAGATTTTCTGAGACGATATTAAAGCCCGGCAGTTTCCCTGTGAAGAATTCTTCCAGCTCCCCGTCCTTGAAAGCCACGGAATAGGAGGACTGACCGACAAGAACATCCTTGTCCGAATCAAAGAGGGCCAGGATCCTTGGAAGCGATGTGATGCCCAGGAATATCAAGGCGATGATCAGGGTTGAGATAATCAGGGCCTTCTTCTTGATGAGCTCCCTGAATTCAAACAGAAAGACTGTTTTCAGATTAGCCACGGGCTTCACCCACCTTCTTGATGAAGATCTCCTGGAGGGAGGGCCGGTAGGGGGCGAAGTGCTTCAGTCTGAAGCCTCCCCTCACAAGAGAAGCAAGGAGGCTGTCGATGGGCCCATCACTTGCCAATTCAACCAAGTAATGGTCCTTTTCATTTGTATAGGGGATCTTGGAATCGGTAAGCAAGTTTTCAAAACCCTCCCCGCTGACCTTGATCTCGTAGCGATCCTTGCTCTCCTCCTCCTTGATGGCCTCCAGATTTCCCGTCAAGATGATCTCCCCCTGATCGATAATGGCGATATCATGGCAGAAGGCTTCGACATAACTCATCTGGTGGCTTGAGAAGATAATGATTCTTCCCCCGGCGATATAATCTGTCAGGGCCTCCTGGAAAATCTGCGCATTCAAGGGATCAAGCCCTGCAAAAGGTTCATCTAGAATCAGGAGGGAGGGTTCGTTCAGAAAGGCCTGGGTGATCTGAACTTTTTGCTGGTTTCCCTTGGACAGGGTCTCAAGCCTTCTTTCCAGATACTCCTCAATCCCGAAGCGACGGGTCCAACGGAGTACGGACTCCTTGGCCTCCTTCCTGCCGGCTCCCCGGAGCATGGCGAAGTAGACCAACTGATCCTTCACCCTGGTCTTTGAATACATGCCGCGTTCCTCGGGCAGGTAGCCGATGACCTGTTCGCTCCTCTTGAATTCCACGCCATCCAGCTTAATTTCCCCGCTGTCGGCCTTGAAAACATCCATCAGAATCCTTATGGATGTTGTCTTGCCGGCCCCGTTCCTTCCCAGGAAACCAAATAGCTGACCGGAGTGGACGGTGAAAGAGACATCCTTTAAAACATGGAAATCACCGAAGTATTTGTTTATCTTCTCAAATTGCAAGAGCATACAAATCCCTTAGAAAACCTGCATGGCATTCATTTCGACTTCTCCCTCCAATCATTATGTCATATCGGGAAGAGGCAAAAAGGCCTGTAACCTGTGATAGGCTGGGAGAAAAGGAGGGCGAAAATGAAGATGAAGCTGTTTGTTTTTATGGTCGGCCTGGTCCTGACCTTGTTGGTTCTCCCTTCCTGCGCGAAAGAGGAAGACTTCAAGGGTGAATATAAAACGGGTGGCTTTGAGGACCGATCCTGGGCAGACGCGCCCAAGGTCATCAAATCCAAGACGATTGAGCACTTTGAATGTGAATTTGTCTGCAACAATGAGATGAACGTGGATTATGGCTACTGCTTCCTTGAGATGGAACGGGGAGAGGATGCTGCCCTGGGGCGGGTACTTGCCATAACCAGATGGGATGAGGAGCACGACTATTCCTTCCAGGCGCCCCTTACGCTACTGGATGACCTCCAGGCCCTTGTCGACCAACATGACCTGGCCCGTGCCAATGGCACCGACCGGCATACGAATGGTTTACCGCCCAACGAGGGATCAAAAGTTAAGGTGCTTTACCAATCCGGTGAGAGTATCCGGGCCTATGACAATGCCGGATCCGTGCTCGGGAACCAGGCGGAGCTTGCCCTTTTCAATTTCTTCCAGGATCAGCTGGATCAGGCGGGGGAGGGGGCATCCAGCCCGGATCAGGATTGACTCCCCTATAGGTTTTCAAGAAGGTAGTCGGTAAAGGCCTCACAGCTGGCGCCCTGCCGGTCACCCGTAACCACCAGTTTTTTCTCTTCCTCCAGGCAAAGGGTCAGGGCCCGTCCCAGACGGCGGGCGGCTTCCTCCTTGCCCACATGCCGCAAGAGCATCTCCGTGGCCCGGAAGAGGCTGGCGGGATTGGCGTAATCGGCCAGGCCCTCCTCGATCAGGCGGGGAGCTGAACCGTGGATCGCCTCGAACATGGCGTAGCGGTCCCCCAGGTTGGCACTGCCGGCCGTGCCCACGCCCCCCTGGATCTGGGCGGCTTCATCCGTCAGGATATCCCCGTAGAGATTGG
>CAZAKT010000013.1:0-43451 GCA_964486135.1 uncultured Mageeibacillus sp. | reverse complement strand
GGGCCATCGTGGCCATCGTCCTGGCCGCCGTCATCCTCCTGGGCGCCGTAGCCGGCGCCGTCTACTTCCTTGTCCTCAGAAAGGACAAGGCCGAAGAGCCGGAACCGACCAAGCGGGGGACCCTCCCTCCCCCGACAACGACCAGGGCCCCGGAGCCGACAGAAACGGAGCCGGAAGTCCCCCTGGTCTCCGTCTTCGAAGAAAGACTGGACGCGCTTGACCCCTATGAGGCCCAGCATCTGAGCGCCAATCCCGTTTATTTCTACCAACACCCTGAATTGAACATCGCCATCGATCTGCGCGACGACCCGGAAGCGGCCCGGATGATCTTTGTGATACCGACACAAAATGGCTTTATCGTCACCCATCGCCAGTCCATCAGTTATGAGTATGCCTCCCTGAGGGATTACGAGGCCGGCATGGAACTGGAGGCCAACACGGTCTCCATCGACCTCATGACCCACGATGAGTCCAATGCCCTGATCGCGGATATGGTAGCCAAACAGCTGCAGGGCATCGATGTGATTCCCGTCGAATGGGTACCGGCTGACGAGGACCATAGCTTCTGCGTCCAGGATACGACCCTGGCAGGCCCTGACCCCGCCTGGTACGCCGGGGAACTTTACGATTGCCCGGTCTACTTTGACAGCGTCTACATGCGCGACCTACTGATCGTAAGCCCCCAGCCCGGGATCACAGCTGTCCAAAAGGAGGCGGATGCGGAGGCGGAATGGTCCGAGGTCGCCCAGCTCCTGCATAGCAACCCCGCCCGTTTTGAATGGCGCTACTGCCTCCCCCCCTATTCGCGGGATCCGGCGGCTGTCAACCAACCCAACTCGGCCTTCCTGGAGAACCTGATCGTGGAGCCGATCTACGAGTATGCCAGCCTGGATCTGGATGGCGACGGCATCGAGGAACACGTGATCCATTGTGCCTGCGAGTCCTACGGGTCCGTGGGCCTGAGCGGCTACTGGGCCGTCTTTACGGAGACCTCCAGCGGCTTGAAGCTGATCGGTTTCAATAACTCCGGCATCAGCGACCTGATCTACAAGGAGGGTTACCTCCTCTTCCTCTCCGCCTACGGTCACCTGGGAGACTACGGCTTTGCCGCGGAAGAGCAGGCCCTGCCCGTCCCGGGCTTTCATGAGCGGACCTTGATCTATGAGGATTTCAATTCACTGTCCAAGGTCATCGATGACCTGGAGGGGGGCGTCCCCGCCAGCCAGTACTACAACAAGTCCCTCCTGCCGGTCTTACAGGCCGATGACACGATAGAAGGCTTTATGGAATTCTACGTCGTGAACGCTTTTGACTTCAAGGCCCTGATCCAGGACATCGCACAGGCGGGGGCAGGCGCCCTCATCCTGCCGGCCCGGAGCTCTTACGGGGTGGAGGGTCAGAGGACCCTGCCCCTGGGGGAGGCGGAAATGATTGCCGATCAAGCCGCTATGCAGGCCTACCTGGCCAGGGAGTATCCCTACTTCCCCTTCTCTGAGGCCAGCTGGCAAAATGAGATGATCATAGATAGCTTGTTGGGGGATCCCCCGCTCAGCTACGACAAGGCGGAGAGCCGCCTGCCCCATCCGGAACTGCTCAAATAAGCGGACTGGCGGCGGTTTTACTGGCAGGTAAAGCCGCCGTCCACGCTAAGCACCTGACCGGTTATAAAAGAAGCCCGGTCGGATACCAGGAAGGCGACGGCCTCGGCAACCTCCTCAACCGTTCCGATCCGGCCCAGGGGGGTCCTCTCGACGAGCGCCTCCAGTTCATCCTGGTCAAAACGGCCGAGCATATCGGTTTGGATGACACCGGGCGACACGGCGTTGACCCGGATGCCCGCTGGCGCCACCTCCTGGGCAAGTGCCCGCGTGAGCCCGATCAGGCCCGCCTTGCTCGCCGAATAGGCGGCCTCACAGGAGGCCCCCAAAACCCCCCAGATGGAAGACACGTTGACGATGCAACCCGAACCATTCTGGATCATGTTGGGCAGGAGGGCCTTGGAGAGCAGATAACTGGATTTAAGATTGGTTGTCAGGACCCGGTCCCAGGTCTCCTCAGCCGTCTCAGTCAGCAGGCCCCAGGCGGCCAGTCCCGCATTATTGACCAGGACATCGACCCTGCCGGCTTCCAGGAGGGCCTTGGCCACCATGTCACGGACATCCTTCGGGCTGGCAATATCCGCCCGGAGCAGGCTGGCCTCACAGCCCCCCTCCTCCAGCTCGGCCAGGAGTTCCCGGGCCTCTTTCTCGGACCTGAAATAGTTGATCAGGACCCGATAGCCATCGCGGGCCAGGGTCTTTGATATGGCGCGGCCTATGCCGCGGGCCCCCCCGGTCACCAGGACTGTTTTCTTCCTGTCCATGCTTTTCTTTTGCCCCCTTTTCCCTCAAGCCTGCCTGACAGCAGGCTCAAACGGTGTTGCGACACATTCTACACCATCCGGACCGGCCCTTCTTCCGATGTTACAATGGGTAACAGAATAAATACGCATTCAAAACAGGTGGTATCTATGCTGACAGTCAACGAGAAAGTGGAAAAACTTCGGGCCCTGATGGAGAAGGAGGCGGTCGACGCCTGCTATATCGGAACGGCCGATCCGCACGATTCGGAGTATGTGGCCCCCCATTACCAGGTGCGGGCCTGGCTGACCGGTTTCACCGGTTCGGCGGGTACCGCTGTCGTCACAGCCGACCGGGCCCTGCTCTGGGCTGACGGCCGCTACCATATCCAGGCTGAGGCCCAGCTGGAGGGGACCTGCTTTGAACTTATGAAGCAGGGCGCGCCAGGGGTCCCCACAGTCGAGGCCTGGCTGGAAAAATCACTTCCCCGGGCTGGCCGCCTTTCCGTTGACGGCCGTCTCCTGCCCCAGGCCCTGGCCCTGCGACTTGAGGAGAGACTGGCCAGGAAAGAAATCTCCCTGGTCACCGACCGGGATCTGGCAGGCTCCCTCTGGGAGGACCGGCCCCCCTTGCCCACCGACCCCGTCTACCCGCTTGACCGGTCCTTCACCGGTTGCGATACGGCGGAAAAGATCCGAAAGATCCGCGCTTTCATGGAGGAGGACGGGGCCGACTACGCCCTTTTCGTCGGCCTGGATGATATAGCCTGGCTGATGAATTTCAGGGGCTGGGATGTCCCCCATAACCCGGTCGCCCTGGCCTTTTCCCTGGTCACGGCTGACCAGGCCTACCTCTTCATCGATCCCTTGAAGCTGGACGATCGCCTGACCTCCATCCTTGAGGGGGAAGGGGTCCAGGTCCTGGCCTACCAGGCCCTGGCAGACCATCTCCATAAACTGCCGCCCGGCCTCCTGGCCGCCAATATCGACCGGGTCAGCCGGGCCCTGGTCAGCGCCCTGCCAGAGGGGGTCAAGCTGCTTGAAAAAGAGGACGATTACCCCCAGCTGATGAAGGCGGTGCTCAATCCGGTTGAACTTCAAAACCAGTTCCGGGCCGGGGTACGGGACAGCGTCGCAGTCACCCGCTACCTCCATTATGTGAGGGAGATGGCCGGGGAGGGCCTGAGCGAGCTTGAAGTGGCTGACAAGCTCCGCCAATACCGCCTGGAATCCGACCAGTTCATTACGGAAAGCTTTCCCACCATCTCCGCCTATGGGGCCAATGCGGCTATGATGCATTACCAGGCGACGCCCGAACAGTTCAGCCGCCTGGAAACCCGGGGCCTTTACCTGGTCGATTGTGGCGCCCAGAGCTATGACGGGACCACGGATATTACCCGGACCGTCTCCCTGGGCCCCTTGACGGAACAGGAAAGGCGGGATTATACCCTGACCCTGAAATCCCATATCGCCCTGGCCTCCCTCCCCTTCCTGACGGGGGCGAGCGGGACGGCGCTCGACGCCATCGCCCGGTCGGTCATGTGGCGGCAAGGACTGGACTACAAGTGCGGGACGGGACACGGTTTCGGTTACCTGCTCGGCGTCCATGAGGGACCCCAGCGCCTGACCCCCAACCCCGAATTGGGCCGGTTCGGCTTCGTGGAAGGGGTCGTCATCACCATCGAACCCGGCATCTACCGCCAGGGACAACATGGCATCCGCCTGGAAAACGACTATGTCGTCCTCCCTTCCAGCCGGGAGGTCAGGATTGAGGGCGAATCGGTCAGCTTCGAGGACCGGGCACTGGCCTTGAATGAGGCGGGGGATATCTTCCTCCGCTTCCAGACCATGACCTTCGTCCCCTTCGACCGCCGGGCCATCGAGCCCTCCCTGCTGACAGAAGAAGAAGTCGATTGGCTGAATGATTACAACCAGGCAGTACGGGCCGCCCTTACACCCTATCTGGAGGGCGATGTGCTCGCCTATGTCCTGGAGGAAACCGAGCCCTTTTAAGAAGCGGGAGGCAGACCATGAAGTCTGAGCGGGAAGAGCAAAACGCGGGCAGGCCGCCCGGTGAGGGGACGGATACCCTGACGGTCGAAAGACCGGCCAGCTTGACCCTGGGCCTGGATGAAAGCCTGACCCTTGAGCTGGCCGCGACCGGGGAGCTGGAAGGCTACCGTGATATCCGGGTCGCCCTGGCGACGCCAGAGATCCGCCTGGGTCAGGTCGACTACAATGAGGGCCAGATCCTCGCCCTGATCGAGGAGGCCACCCAGGCAGGGGCCGATGTCCTCCTCTTCTCCGATATGGCGCTGACAGGCCGGTCCGCTGGCGACCTCTTCTTTCAGAGGAGCTTGCAGGATGCCTGCCTGGAAAGCCTGGCCCGGATCACCCGGGCCACCGCCGATTCACAGATCCTGGTCCTCTTATCCCTCCCCTTGAGACTGGAGGGCCGTCTCTTCAAGGCGACCGCCCTCCTCTACCGGGGTGGAATCGTCGGTATGACACCGGCCGCCTATTTATCAAGGGAGGAAAGGCGCTGGTTTTCCGATCCCTTTGCCCAGGATCCGGGTAGCCCGGAGGACTTTTCCTGCGAACTGATAGCCGCTGGGGACGGGGCCGACCAGGAGGGCATCACGGAAATCCAGCTCCCTCCCGCCGAATGCCCCACCATCCTCCGGCTGGGCCTGGACCAGCCCCTCCCCCCCGAAAAGACCCCTGCCAGTGGCCAGGTATCCTTTGAATTCCCCCTCTGTGAGATGACGGCTCAAAACCTCCTCTCCTTCTCCTTTCGTTTTGTCAACCTTTGTACCGTCATCCCCTGCCTGGCGGTCAGGCCCTCCCTCCTCCCCCGGGATGTCAAGGACTGCCGGGAGGTCAGGCTCTTCAACTTCGAGCCGGCCCATGCCCAGGATGCCCTTTCGCACGGCACCATCCCGGTCGCGGCCATCGCCGATGCCCGTATGGAGTGGACAGGCGACTACCGCCGCATCAGGCGGGAACTGATCCGGCGTTCCCTCCGGGACCACAGCATCGTCCTCTATGCCGGAGCCGGCAAGGGGGAATCATCCAGCGCCGGTGTCTATGCCGGCCACCGGCTCATCATGGCGGACGGCCGGGTCCTGGCCGAAGGCCAGCCCTACACGACCGGCCTCACCCTGGCCGATCTGGCGGCAGGTGACCTCTTCCGCATAAGAAGTGACCGGGGGAGCCGGTGGAACATCCTTAAAACCGGGAGGGCAGAGGAAGCCTCGCCTAAAGACTGGGCCCGCTTCCCCTTCCTCATGCGGCAGGAACTCGATCCCGTCAGCTTCTACCAGGAGACCCTGGCCATCCAGGCCCAGGGCCTGGCCGACAGGCTGGACTTCCTCAAGGCCAGGCCTGTCCTGGGCCTCTCGGGCGGCCTGGATTCCGCTGTTGCCCTCCTGGTGTCACTGGAGGCCCTCCGCCTCCTCGACCGGCCGGCCTCTGACCTCCTGGCCCTCTACCTGCCCGGTCCTGGCAGTTCTGAGAAATCCGGGGAACTGGCCCGGATCCTGGGGGAGGCCGCTGGCGCGGATTTTCGCGAGATCCCCATCGGGCCAGCCGTTGACCTCCACCTCAAGGCCATCGGTCATGATGGAAAAAAAGAAGACGTGACCTTCGAAAACGCCCAGGCCCGTGAGCGGACCCAGATCCTTATGGACCTGTCCAATCTGGAGGGGGGCATGGTGGTTGGGACGGGCGACCTTTCTGAACTGGCCCTTGGCTGGTGCACCTATAATGCCGACCAGATGTCCATGTACGCCGTCAACGCCTCCCTGGCCAAGACCGTGATCCGCGAGATGACCCGGCTGGCAGCCGACCTCCTGGCCAAGGGGGAGTCCCCCCTCTTCCCCGCCGGAGACAGGGCCCAGGCCGCCGCGGCCGCCCTCCGGACCATCCTGGCCCGGCCCGTCTCCCCGGAACTGCTCCCGACCGGCCCGGAAGACCAGCTGGTCCAGCTGACCGAGGAGGTCATCGGCCCCTATGAGCTGATCGATTTTTTCCTCTGGCATCTCATCTTCCAGGGCTGGAAGGTATCGGCTGTCTATGAGCTGGCCTGTCGGGATTTCGAGGGCCTTTACAAGGGGGCGGAGATCCAGGGATGGCTGACCGTCTTCATCCGCCGCTTTTTCAAGCACCAGTTCAAACGGACCGCCTCGCCCGAGGGGGTTGCCGCCTTCCCCTGGCGGCTCCTTCCCGCCACGGCCTGGCAGATGCCAGGGGACGCCTTTCCCGACCTTTGGGTCCGGGAGCTTGAATCCTACCTGGCAGACAAAGGGAAGGATGACCATGATCTATCTTGACCAAAGCAGTACCTCCTTCCCCAAGGCGCCCGGTGTCGGCGACGCCATGAAGACCTTCATCGAGGAGGAGGGGGTGAATATCGGCAGGGGCAATTACCAGGAGGCCTACGGTGTTGAGGCACGGGTCCTGGACACCCGGGTCCGCCTGGCCGAGCTTTTTGGGCTGGACGATCCCAGGCGGGTCATCCTCAGCTCCGGCGTTACCTTCTCACTCAACTTGTTCCTGGAGGGGATCCTCCAGCCGGGCGACCATGTCGTCGTGAGCGGCATGGAACACAATGCCGTCATGCGGCCCCTGACCCGGCTGGCGAAAAAGGGCCGGATCCGTTATTCCATCGCCCCGGCCAATTCTTATGGCCAGGTAAGCCCTGCCGCCTTTGAAGAAAAGATCGAGCCGGCTACCAAGGCGATCGTCACCCTCCATGCCTCCAATGTCTGTGGAACCCTCCTCCCCCTGGAGGAGATTGGCAGACTCTGCCGGTCTAAGAACATACTATTTGCCGTCGATGCCGCCCAGACTGCCGGCGCCATCCCCATCTCTATGCAGGGCATGGGGATTGATTTTCTGGCCTTTACCGGACACAAGGCCCTGGGGGGTCCCCAGGGGACCGGCGGTTTCCTCCTGACCAAGGCCTTGGCGGAGGAACTGGAGCCCCTGGTGGTCGGTGGGACGGGCAGCCGTTCGAACAGTTTCGACCAACCCTCCTTTTTGCCCGACAAGTATGAAAGCGGGACGGTCAACCTGCCTGGGATCCTGGGCCTGCGTGCCGCCTTGATCCATCTTGAATCCCAGGGACTTGAGACCCTCCGGCAGCGAAAAGAAAGGCTTCTGGCCCGTTTCCTCCAGGGAATCGGACTCATCCCCGGCATCGCCCTGGCGGGCCTTCCAGGCCTGGAGGGCCGGACGGCCGTGGCTGCCCTCGATTTCCCCGACGCCGACAATGCCCTGATCGCCCACCAGCTGGAAAAAAGATGGCAGATCCTGACCCGGGTGGGCCTCCACTGCTCCCCCCTGGCCCACCAGAGCCTGGGCACCTTCCCCTCGGGGGCGGTCCGCTTCTCCTTCGGGGCCAGCAATACGGAGGAAGAGATCGATACTGCGCTCGAAGCCCTTTCCGGCCTTATGGCTGAAGGCAGGTAAAAGTGTTTTCAACATTTTATTTTTGAATAATCAACAAGTTATCAACAGGAAATCGGGAAATTCCGTAAGTTTTTCCGGGCTGAAGGCAAGTTTTTGGAAACGAAATCCGATGGATCAAGGATCGGGAAGGAAGGGAAAGTTTTATCAACAAAGTTATTAACAATCAACAGGCTGCAAGCCACAAAATGTTGGTTGTGAGATGGGCCCTTCAAGCGGAAAATCATTGACGGATTGAGGCTTTCAGCCTTTCGCGACAGCTTCTTTTCTGGTAGGATAGTTTTCACCCTCATCTTAAAACTGGAGAGGTTTTGGAATCGGGAAGGAGACGTTGTAATTTTACCATGGCAAGAATAAGCGCTGATTCGATCTGGGACTCCGTGTGCACGCAGACACTGAGCAAGCAAATTAATCCGCTTACCTACAATACCTGGTTTTCCAAGGCGAAACCCTATCTTCCTGATGAGCGCACCTTCGGCCTCTCCGTACCCAATGAATTCGCCCTGGAATACATCGGACGGCACCGGGAGTTGATCGAGGGTTCACTCCGGGAGCTGACCCGGGTCCATTATGCCCTGGAAATCGCCGTCCGGGCGGACGGTAGCGTACCCTCACAGGAGGAGCTCACCAACCGCCAGACCGCTGAGGTGAATGGCGGCAACGGATCCTTCCAGTTCGGGAAACTCAATCCCGACTACTCCTTCTCCACCTTCATCGTCGGGCCCGGAAACAATTTCGCGCACGCGGCCTCGGTGGCGATCGCCTCCATGGAAAGCCCCAGCAATTACAACCCCCTCTTTCTCTACGGCGGGTCAGGTCTTGGGAAGACCCACCTCATGCAGGCCATCGGAAACCAGGTCAGGCACGACTTCCCCCACAAGCGGGTGGTCTATGTCCAATCGGAGCAATTCGTCAACGAATTCATCAGCTGTATCCAGAAAAATGATTTTGAGGCCTTCCGCAACCACTACCGCCTGGCCGATATGCTGCTGATCGACGACATCCAGTTCATCGAGTCCAAGGAGCGCATGCAGGTCGAATTCTTCTACACCTTCAATGCCCTTTACGAGTCGGGAAAAAATATCATCCTCACCTGCGACAAGCCGCCCCAGAGCCTGGCCTCGCTGACGGACAGGCTCCGCACCCGTTTTATCAGCGGGCTGACCATCGACATACAGCCACCCGATTACGAGACCCGGATCGCCATCCTGAAGAATCTGGGCCGGACCAATGGGGTCGACCTGGACCCGGATATCATCGAGTACATCGCCGACAATATCACCTCCAATGTCCGCGAGATCGAGGGAGCCTTCAAGACCATCAGCGCCCTCCAGATGATCGGGACGGAGGTCACCCTGGACACTGCCCGCCAGGCCCTCCAAAGTCTCATCCAGCCGGGCGCGGTCAAGCCCCTGGATTTCCCTCTGATTATGGAAATCGTGGCCCACTACTACGGCGTCACCGTCGATGACCTCAAGTCCCGCCAGCGGAGCCAGGATATCGTGGAGCCGCGACAGATCGCCATGTATCTTTGCCGGAAGAAATTGAATAAGACGCTGAAGGAGATCGGCAATGCCTTCGGCGGTAAGAACCACGCGACGGTCCTGCACGCCTGTGATAAAATTTCAGAGAGCCTGACAAGTGACGCGGCGCTTGCGGATGCCGTCAATAATATTGAAACGCGGCTGCAATAATTAACAAGTTATGATCATTTGTTGATAATTCCTTGTCAACACCGTGTTAAGCCAATGTGCACAAACCACAAATTGTGAATAAGCCGGGATCTCAACAAAGGGATCACAGACAATCAACGGATTAGTAACAGGCGTAAAGGCCGACTGGGACTCAAACAGGAAGGGTTTTTCACACTTTCTACAGACATATGAAGAGGAAGGTGAAATATCTTAGAGGACGACAGGCTGGCAGGAGGCACTGAAAATGAAACTTACATGCTCAAGAAACCAATTGATGGACGCAATTTCAACCGTTCAGCGGGCGGTCTCCACCCGTTCGACCAACCCCATCCTGGACGGGATCCTCTTGAAAGCTGACCAGGAACTGGTCCTGACGGGTTATGACAGTGAAACCGGTATTGAATACCGTATGGAGGCTGACATTTCCCACAAGGGGGGGCTGGTGGTCCCCGCCAGGGTCCTTTCCGAGGTGGTCCGAAAACTTCCCGACAACCATGTCTACCTGGCCATCAAGGATGAGACGGTCCTGGTGGTTGAGAGTGGCAAGAGTGTCTTCAATATCCGGGGTTTCGCCGCCGACCAATACCCTGAGATCCTCTTCATCGAGGAGGAATCAAAAATCAGCCTCAAGCAGAGTACCCTGAAAGAGATGATCAACCAGACCATCTTCGCCGTCAGCACGGATCAAAGCCGGCCTATCCTCATGGGTCTCAACATGATCTGTGAGAATGAAACCCTGACCCTGGTCGCCTTGGACGGTTTCCGCCTTGCCGTGCGCAAGGAGGAGATTCCCGGCATGGAGATAAACGCAAATATCATCATCCCCTCCAAGGCCATGAGCGAGATAGCCCGGATCATGCAGGACACGGACGAGGAGGTCGTGATATCCCCCTCGCACAACTACATTATTTTCAACCGGGGGGAGGTCAAGGTGGTGACCCGCCTGATCCGGGGTGAGTTTTTGAATTACAGGAGCATCCTGCCCCGGGACGCTGACACCAGCCTTATGATATCGCCTGAGGTCCTGCTCGCGGCCGTTATCCGGGCCTCCATCATGATCGACACGGATGACCGCCGCTTCCCCGTGGTCTTCAGTATGCCTGACGAGGATACCCTGACCATAGAGTCCAAGACCGATATCGGGACCGCCCGTGAGGAGATCCCGGTCGCCCTGTCGGGGGAAAAGGTCGAGATTGATTTCAATCCCCGCTTTTTCATTGAGGCCCTCCGTGAAATCAGTGATGAACAAGTAGTCCTGACCTTCAGTGGCAGTCTGCAGCCCTGTTCCATAAAACCGGAGTCCGGAGATCAGTACTTTTATATGATCCTGCCGCTTCGCAGATAGGCCAGCCATGCGCCTTTGTTCCGTCGAGCTGACTGATTTTCGAAACTACCAGAGTCTCAAGCTTGACTTCCCGGGCGGCACCCATATCCTTTTCGGGCCGAACGCGCAAGGCAAGACCAATCTGCTGGAGGCGATCTATCTTTGTACCTGCGCCCGTTCCCACCGGACGGGGCGGGACGAGGAGCTGGTCAGACAGGGAAGCGACTTTTACCGGACCCGGGTCGCCTTTGTAACCGACCGGGGCATCCCCGAGACCGTCTCCATCGAATACAGGCGGGTATCTGAACGCCAGGGCCAGCCGGCCAGGATCATTCGCTATAACGACTTGGCCGTCGAAAGACTGGCCGATATGATGGGTCTTTTCCATGCCATCATCTTTGCCCCCGAAGATCTCCAGATCGTCAAGGACGGGCCGGCCGAGCGGCGGCGTTTTCTCGATATCCTGATCTCCAGGACCGACCGGTCCTATTTCCGGGACCTTCAGGAGTTCTGGCGTATCCTTGCCCACCGGAACAGACTCTTGAAAAAGCTCCGGTCGGATCCGGGAAGGAGGGGGGCTGAGAGCTTCCACTCCCCCCAGGCCCAGCTTGAAGTGTGGGATCAGGCCCTGTCGGAACAGGCGGCCGCCCTGCTTGAAAAGAGGCTGGACTATACGGCCCGACTGACAGCTTACGCGGCCCTCTCCCTCCAGCATCTCACCGCCTCAAGGGAGGCACTGGATATCCAGTACAGGGGCTTTACCGGCCTGGAAGCCAGCCTGGACCGGTCGGGGATTGCCGAGCTCTACCGGGAAAGGCTGGCCCGGTCACGGGAGGATGATCTGCTCCGGGGCAGTACCTCCCAGGGTCCGCACCGGGACGACCTCCTGATTACCCTCAACGGGTCCGACGCCAGGCTTTACGCCTCCCAAGGCCAGCAGCGGTCTGCTGTCCTGGCCTTGAAGATTGCCGAGCTAATGCTTTTGAATGAGATAACAGGGGAGAAACCCATCCTCCTCCTCGACGATGTCATGTCGGAACTGGATTCCTCCAGAAGATCCCGCCTCATGGAGGTGATCCGGGACCATCAGGTCTTTCTTACCGCCACTGAACCGGGGCAGATCGGGGAGGCGGAGGACGCTGGAAGCTGGTCGGGCCCCGTCCACTACTACCGGGTGCTGGAGGGGACAGTCAAGCAGGTTGAGAGGCCTGCTGACAGTTGATTCCGGGCCCTGGCAGGCGGGTGTTGCCAGGAGGGCGGGCCGGGCTTTGTGGTATAATTTCATGTGGATTCAAGGGCCTGGTTTCATCTGCAGAGGCGGAAAATTATGTACGTTCACCTGGGAGCTGATGTCTCCATTCCCGCTCATTGGATCATTGGGATTTTTGATCTTGACCAGCTTGCTCCGGCAGGGGCCACGGCAGATTTTATGAAAGCAGCGGAGGAAGGGGGTCGTCTCGACTGGATGACGGCGGAGGTCCCCCGATCCCTGGTCGTCACGGTCGACCGGGTATTCCTTTCACCTGTTTCCACGGCAACACTCCGGAACAGGCTGAAAGCTGAAAATCCGGCTTTGAAAGGACACTATGAATAATAGGGAAAACAAGGATAAATCAAACAATCGTTCGGAAAATCAAGGTCAACAGCTGGAGGAGCTCCTCCGCCGGGCCGAAGAAGACGCGGCCGCGGACAGCGACGGACTGGTCAACCTGGCCGGGGATATCCATGCGCTGACAGCGGACTATGACGAGGACAAGGAATCCCTGGCCGCCATTGCTTTGACCGACTATGATACGGCTACCTCGGCCTCCTATGAGGATCAGGATATCCAGGTCCTGGAAGGTCTGGAGGCTGTCAGGAAAAGGCCGGGCATGTATATCGGCGATACGACGGCCCGGGGCCTCCATCATCTTATCTATGAGATTGTCGCCAACTCGGTGGACGAGGCCCTGGCGGGCCGCTGTGACTCCATTGAGGTGACCGTCCTCCCGGATCAGTCCATCCGGGTGGAGGACAACGGCATTGGCATCCCGGTCGGGATCCACCCGACAGCCGGTATCCCCACGGTTGAAGTGGTTCACACCATGCTTCACGCCGGGGGCAAATTCGGCGGGGACGCCTACGGCGTGTCCGGCGGTCTTCACGGGGTCGGGGCTGCGGTAGTCAACGCCCTCTCCGAGTGGATGGAGGTTGTGGTCAACCGGAACGGGGAGTCACACTTCATCCGTTTCGAGCGCGGGGAGACCAAGGTCCCCTTGACCGTGACCGGCCCGACGGACAAGTCGGGTACGATTACCACCTTCAGGCCGGACGGACAGATCTTCAGTGACCTTACGGTCGATTTTGACCTGATGACGACCCGCTACCGGGAGATGGCCTTCCTCAACCGGGATGTAGCCATCACCCTGACCGATGAAAGAGTGAGCCCGCCCCTGGTCAAGCGCCTCCACTACGAGGGGGGGATCGTCTCCTTTGTCGAATACCTGAACCGGAACAAGACAGTCCTTCATGGCAACCCCATCTATTTCCATGCGGAGCAGGACGGCTGCTTTGTCGAGGTCGCCATCCAGTACAACGATTCCTACAACGAAAACGTCTACACCTACGCCAATAACATCGCGACCATCGAAGGGGGCAGTCATCTGACGGGCTTCCGGTCCGCCCTGACCAAGACCATCAATGACTATGCCAGGAAGTACAACATCCTGAAGGAGAAGGACAAAAACCTCCAGGGCGAGGATATCCGTGAGGGCATCTGCGCCATAATCAGTGTCAAGCTGAAAGATCCCCAGTTCGAGGGGCAGACAAAAACACGTCTGGGCAATCCGGAGGTGAGGACGGTCGTCGAGTCTACCGTCAACGAGAAGCTCCTGGTCTACCTGGAGGAAAATCCCCCGGTCGCCCGCGTCATCGCCGGCAAGAGCCTGGCGGCCTCCCAGGCGCGGGAGGCAGCCAGAAAAGCCCGGGATATGACCCGGCGCAAGAGCGCGCTTGACAGCAACGCCCTGCCGGGCAAGCTGGCTGACTGTCAGGAGAAGGACCCGACCTTTTGTGAGCTCTTCATCGTGGAGGGTGATTCGGCGGGTGGGACGGCCAAGAACGGCCGGGAGCGGAAATACCAGGCCATCCTCCCCCTTTGGGGGAAGATGCTCAATGTCGAGAAGTCCCGGGTCGACAAGGTGCTGGACAACGACAAGCTCATGCCCATCGTCATGGCCCTGGGGGCGGGGATTGGCAATGATTTTGACCTGACCAAGCTCCGCTATCACAAGATCATCCTCATGGCGGATGCCGATGTCGATGGCTCACATATCCGGACTCTCCTGCTCACCTTCTTCTTCCGCTACATGCGGCCCCTCATCGATGCCGGCCACGTCTACATCGCCTGCCCGCCCCTCTACCGGGTCTTCCAGGACAAGAAGAGCCGCTACGCTTACGACGAGGAGGACGTTGACCTGATCGTGGAGGAAGAGGGCTGGACCAATCCAAAGCTCCAGCGCTTCAAGGGCCTGGGCGAGATGAATTCCGATCAGCTCTGGGATACGACCATGAATCCTGAGAGGCGGAAGATCTTGAAGGTGGAGGTCCGGGACGCCCAGCTGGCGGACGAGACCTTTACCCTGCTCATGGGAGATCGGGTGGAACCACGCCGTGACTTTATCCGGGCCAATGCCAAGTACGCGACCCTCGATAATTGATTGAACCAATGTTTCACGTGAAACATTGGCAAAGGCCAGGATGTGACTTTGGATTTTCCCTTTTCCGTAAAAGGCATTGAACTGGAAACCGACCGGCTCCTGATCCGGCCTTGGAGGGAGGAGGATCTCTTTGACTTCCATGCCTACGCGAGCGTGCCCGGCGTCGGGGAGAGGGCGGGCTGGCCTCACCACAAATCCCTGGCGGAGACCAGTCGTATCCTGAATAAATTCATTGAGGACCAGGATGTCTTCGCCCTTGTCTCCAAGGCCGACCGGAAGCTGATCGGTTCCCTGGGACTCCACAGGGTTCCCCAGACGCTGCCGGAGGAAGTTCAGTCCCTGCCTGCCAGGGAAATTGGCTACGCCCTCAATAAAGATTACTGGGGACGGGGACTCATGCCTGAGGCGGTCGGGGCCCTGGTTTCATATGTCTTTCGCTACACGGAAGCCAGGCTCTTGATCTGCTGCTGCATGGAGGACAATGAACAAAGCCGGCAGGTCATGGAAAAGGTCGGTTTCGAATTCTCCCGCCGTTTCCAGCGCCGGCGGGATGTCCCGGGTTCACAGGCGACCCTGGAATACCATTTGTTAAAGGAGACTCTTGATGCCATGAGCCGAAAGAAAGTTAACTTTGAGAGCGACTACACCACGGGCTGCCATCCCGACCTCCTGGCGGAGTTGGTCAGAACCAATGATCAGCCTGTGACCGGCTACGGGCTGGACCCCTTCTCGGAGGAGGCCCGGGACCTGATCCGGTCAGCCTGCAAGGCGCCGGATGCCTCTGTCCACTTCAGCGTGGGCGGCACCCAGGCCAATCTTGTGGTTGTCGCGGGGGCCTTGAGACCCTGGCAGGGCGTAATCTCGGCGGGGACCGGCCATATAAATGTCCACGAGGCCGGCGCCATTGAGGCAACCGGCCACAAGGTCCTTGTGATTCCCTCGGAGGATGGCCTGCTGAAGGCCGCATCGATTGACCAGTATTGCCGCTCCCTGGCGGAGGACGATACAGCGGAACACATGGTCCAGCCGGCCCTGGTCTATCTTTCCCAGCCCACTGAGCTCGGGACGGTCTATCGGAAGGCTGATCTGGAGGCCATCCGGAAGGTCGCCGACCGGTGGGGCCTCCTGGTCTACCTGGACGGGGCCCGGTTGGCCTCGGCCCTGGCCCTGCCGGACGCGGACCTGGATTTGGCCGATCTGGCCCGCTTGACCCAGGTTTTTACCATCGGGGGAACCAAGTGTGGGGCCCTTTTCGGGGAGGCGATTGTCATCACGGACGAGGGGCTGAAGAAGGACTTCCGCTCCCTGCTCAAACAGCGGGGCGGCCTGCTCGCCAAGGGCCGGCTCCTGGGTGTCCAGTTCGCGGCCCTATTCCGTCAGGATCTCTACCTTGAAATCGGCCGCCATGAGAACGCCATGGCCTCGGCCCTGGCGGAGATCTTCCAGGCCCGGGGGCTGGAATTCTATGCCCCGCCCATGACCAACCAGCTCTTTGTCATCCTGGGGGGCCCGCTTCTGGAGGCCCTGGAGGAAGTCGCGGATTTTGAACGGATCCTCCCCCTTGGCGGTGGCCGTTATGTCTGCCGTTTCGTGACTTCCTACGCGACCCGAAGGGAAGATATCGAGAATCTCTTCGATTGAAGGGAGACCGGTCGTGTTACAATTAACGCGTTAGCGCCAGGCTGACCCAAGGGAGCTTATGACCAGAATCAGGCAGGGTAATGTATGGGGATTGTGATTGCTGTCGCCAACCAGAAGGGTGGTGTCGGGAAGACGACGAGCTGCGTCAATCTGGCGGCCGCCCTGGCTGCCCAGGGGAAGAAAGTCCTCCTGGTCGACGCCGATCCCCAGGGCAATACGACCTCCGGCCTGGGGGTGGACAAGAAGGCACTGGCCCTCTCCACCTATGACCTTCTTGTCAACAAGACCGGGGAGGGAGAGGAAGGTCTGGTCAAGGCCCGGCTGAATCTCGATCTCCTGCCCTCCAATATCAATCTTGCCGGCGCCGAGATTGAGCTTGTTGATCTGAAGGGCCGGGAACGCCGCCTGGCGGAAGTTCTGAGACCGCTTAAGGCTAATTACCATTACATTCTTATTGATTGCCCGCCCTCGCTGGGGCTTCTGACGGTCAACGCCCTCACGGCCGCCGACGCCGTCCTGATCCCGGTTCAGGCGGAATACTATGCCCTGGAGGGCCTCATGCAGCTCATGACCACCCTGGGCCTGGTCAAGAAGGCCTACAATCCCTCCCTCAGGCTGGCCGGAGTCTTCATTACCATGTTTGATACAAGGACCCAGCTTTCCAAGCAGGTCCGTGAGGAGGTGGCCTGGTACTTCCGGGAGGATTTCCTTGAGACAGGCATACCCAGAAACGTGCGCCTGAGTGAGGCGCCAAGTTTTGGAAATACCATTTTTGAATACGACAGGCGCTCAAGGGGCGCCAATAGTTATAAGCTGTTGGCAGGCGAACTGTCCAGGCGGCTGGCCAGCAAGGCCTGGGAAAAGGGGACACTCGGCCAACTTTGAGTCTGCCGGGGAGCTAGAGGAGGGACGGCCAATGGCTGAAGAAAGAACAAGTAGTCCGACAAGGTCCAAGCGGGGTCTGGGGCGCGGGCTGGGAGCCCTGTTTGAGGCGGGACTGGAGTCTGAGTCCCCGGCTGGCGGGGAGATCACCCAGGTCGACATCGACAGTCTGGAGCCTAACAGGGATCAGCCCAGGCAGGATTTTGACCCGGCCGGCCTGGAGGAATTGGCGATTTCCATCCGGGATCAGGGCATCGTGACCCCCCTGATTGTCACCCCCTCCGACAAGCCCGGAATCTATATGATAGTCGCAGGTGAAAGGCGCTGGCGGGCGGCCAGCCTGGCCGGACTGGACAGCTTGCCGGTGGTCGTCCGCCAACTGTCGGCAGACGCGGTCCAGCGCCAGGCCCTGATCGACAATGTGGTCCGCCAGGACCTGAACGCCATGGAAGAGGCGGAGGCCCTGGACAAGCTGATCAAGGACTATGGTCTGACCCAGGAAAACCTTGCCGCCGCCCTGGGAAAAAGCCGGCCCGCCATTGCCAATACCCTCCGGCTTCTGAATCTCCCGGAAGGCATCCGGGAACTGGTCAGGAAGGGTCAGTTGTCCCCGGGCCATGCCCGTGCCATTTTAGCCTTGACCGACGCCACCCAGCAGAGCCGGGCGGCGGCCGAAGTCCTGGCCAAGCAGATGTCGGTCCGTGATACGGAGAAACTGGTCCGCGACCTCAATGAACTTCGTGGCCACAAGGGCAGGAAAGTGCCGGTGGTGGATGACAAGACCCGGCTCCATGTCCGGGACCTGGAAGACAGGCTGCGGCGGGCACTTGGCGCCCGTGTCACGGTGGAGGGGGGACAGGGTCCGGGCAAGATTGTGATCCGCTACCATTCGGCCGATGAAAGGGAGCGCCTGATCGAGCAGCTGTTGCAGTCACGGCCCTAGGAAGCCTGACCATCCCGAAGGAGGGAATTAGTCGAACATGCCGACCCTGCTTGAGCGCAAACGGGAGCGCGACGAAAGATACCAGCGCCTGATCGCCTTTATCCTGCCTGCCCTCGCCTTCTATTTCGGCTTCGTGGCCCAGGGCCTGTGGCCCTTCGGCAACAAGCACCTGCTCGCCTATGATCTCTACCACCAGTACGCCCCCTTTCTACGCGAATTGAGGCGGAAACTCCTGTCAGGTGAAAGCCTCTTCTTTTCCTGGAGCGGGGGCCTGGGCGTCGACTTTTACAGCATCCTGACCTACTATGCGGCAAGCCCCTTCAACCTGCTGACCCTCCTCTTCCCCGACCGCTTCCTGACGGAGGCTGTCTCCTGTATCACCCTCCTGAAAATTGCTTTCTCCAGCCTCTTTTTCCGTGAATTCCTGACGGGCGCCTTCCGGAAGCGGGACTCTAGCGCCTCACTTTTCGCCGCTTTCTACGCCCTCTCCGCCTGGGTCTATGCCTACAGCTGGAATATCATGTGGCTGGATACCCTGGTCTTCTTCCCCCTGGCCTGTCTCGGCCTGGTTGAGCTTGTCCGTGACGGGAAAGCCCGCCGCTATGTTTTCGCCCTCACCCTCATGCTGGTGACCAATTATTACGCAGCCTTCTTCGCTTGCGTCTTCCTCCTCCTCTACTACTTTGTTGTCCGGGTCCAGTTCCCTCCCCAGGTCAAGAGAGCTTATGACGGCCTGGTCTCCCTGGGCCGCTTCGCCGCCTATTCCCTCCTGTCAGCCCTCCTGTCGGCCGTCGTCCTCTGGCCCACAGCCCGGGCACTCACCCTGACCTCCGCGGCCGGTGACCTCTTCCCCTCCGGTTTTACCTTTAACCAACCGCTTGTCGATATCCTTTACCAGATGACCCCCCTGAGGTCCCCCCAGATCATGAGCGGCCTGCCCAATATCTTCGCCGGCTTCTTTGTCCTCCTCCTGGTGCCCGCCTTTTTCGGCAACCGGGCCCGGTCCCTGCGGACCCGGGTCGCCTACGGCCTCCTCCTTGGTTTCCTGATCTTCTCCTTCCAGTCCAGGACCCTCAGTTTTCTCTGGCATGGGGCCCACTACCCCAACTCGCTTGATTACCGTTACGCCTTTGTCTTCGTTGCCCTGGTCCTCACCATGGCCTACCAGGCCGCGGGCGATGACCTGAGCCGGCGGCGGACCAGCCTCCTGGTCACTGCCGTCGCGGTCTTCCTCCTCCTGCTGGTCGAGCAGCAGGCCCTGGAGGGTGAGACCCTCTCCCACTGGCGCCTTCTCACAACTATTATCCTCACCCTTGTCTATCTGATAATCTTCCACCGGCTCTCCCCCGGCCGGGACCAGGCGCTGGGGCCCTTTCCCCAGAAGGATCTGGCCTATGCCTTGACAGGCCGGCACCAGGTAAGTCCCAGGGCCCGCCTGATCCCCTTTTTAAAGCGGGAAAGGAAAAGGGCGGTGGAGGCTGATGCAGGGGATCGGCAAAGGAAGATCAACTACCGGCTGGCGCAAAATGCCCTCTTCCTCTTCCTGGCGGTGGAGCTCCTTTTCCACGCCTTTACCGGGGCCGTCCTCTACCAGCAGGTCGCGCCGCTTGGTGACCGCCAGTACTACACGGACAATGTCAGCGCCAGGGAAGTATACGGCTATACGAAGGACTTGAGGAAGGAATACAAGGGAAAGGCATGGCGGGCCGAGATCCTGTCCGGTACCTGTGTCAATGATCCCATCCTTTACGGATCCAATGGTATGTCCCTCTTTGCCTCCCCCTTCCCCCAGGCCTCGATTGATTATTTTTCCGAGCTCGGCTATCCGACAAATGGTGTCAACAGCTTCCAATACAAGGAGTCAACAATTGTCATGGACAGCCTCCTGTCCATCTCCTACCTGATCCACACAGAGAAGAGGATCTTCGATGACAGGACACGGAGCGAGCTTGCAAGCGGCCAGGAGACCCGGCTCATGAAAAATGAGGATGCCCTCCCCTTTGGCTTCTTCGCGACACCTGAAGCCGCCTACCTGAATGACGAGATCATGCCGGAGGACGGGCCGGACGTCCAGAACAGGCTCCTGTCGGCCCTGAGCGGGGCCCCGGCCGCCCTGGTCAAGGAAGCTTTCGAGCCCTGGGAGATGGAAGGCTGCTACGTCGAATATGCCTACGGGGACCCCTTTGTCTTCCAGGTCTACCGGGAGGCGGCCAGCGGTGAATGGGCCTTCCTCGTCTACGAGGTCCCGGAAGATGGCATCTACTATATCTTCTGGGAAGACGAGACGGCAGGCATCAATTACAGTAATGGCTTCATCCGGGATCAGGAATTTTTTCAGCTGGGAAGCAACAAGCGCGGCATTGGGGATCTGGGCTTCCTCGAGGCGGGGAGCCAGCTCCATTTCCGGGTCAGCCTGGCCTCTGACCAGGAGGTGGACGGGACCTTCCGTGCCTGTGTCGCCCGGCTGGACCAGGAAGCCTGGCAGGAGGCCCGCCAGCGGCTGGCGGAACACCCGCTTGATCTTGACCATTTCTCGGCCACCTCCTTCTCCGGCAGCCTGACAGCCCCCCGGGACGGCTATCTCTTCCTTCCAACGACAGGAAATCCGGGTTGGACCTTCACGGTGGACGGTGTCAAGACCGAGGCGGACAGCCTGAGGGGGAGTTTCATCCTCCTGCCTGTCAGCCAGGGGCCCCACCAGATTACGGCCCGTTTCCTGCCGGTCGGTTTCACCCAGGGGCTTGCCGCGACGCTGGCCGGTATCCTGATAACGGCCGGTCTCCATGTCTATCGGCGCAGGCGGAGGCGGAAAGGACCGGCCGACTGATGCCGACGGGATCGTGTTATTATAGACTCGATATTCAGCCCAACCTTTTGCGGACAAACAGGAGCAGGTTATGGAAACTATTGTGAAATATCGTTTTGACCGTGAGATGGTCGCCTTCGTCAAGACTCTCGACATCAAAACCGCCATGTTCGGATACGATAAAAATGACGTCTACAGTAAGTTCAAGGATTTACTGGTGAAGGCGCGTGACGTGTGCGAAGAACTTGTCACGGAGGAATGCAAGAGACTTGAGGTCATGAAGATCCAGCTCCTGGAGGCAGCGGAGGACCCCGAGGCCCTGAAAGAATTACTGGATGAGTGGGAGCGGGAAGAGGAATCCAAAATAACAGCGCCGCTTGAGCTGGACCTGTCCCCCCAGGGGGAGGAAGGCCCGGCTGACCCCGTCGTCGAAGAGGGGGGGGATGAGCTCGAACAGGCCTTGGCTGAGCAACTCGAGGAGCCGGCCGGGGAGGAGGGCGAAGATCCATCCCAACTGCAGATGAGCCAGATCCTGGAGGAGAACCAGGCCCTCCGGGCCCGGATCCAGGAACTGGACCAGAGGCAGGAATTGCTCCACCGGGCCCACGATATCGTCTCGGAAGCCCGGCTTGAGCGCGAGGCGATCATCCGCAAGGCCCAGTCAACCGCTGAGGAGGAGCTCTTCCTTTACCGGGCCAAGCGCCGTGAGGAGGAGGCGGCTTCCAAGCTGGAGCTGGATCGTCTGGCGGCCACCAAGGAAAAGCTGGAGGATCAACACCGCCGCTATCTCGCCTATGTATCGGAGGGACAGACCCTCTTCAATCAGCTTAGGACCTATGCGGCCGGGCTGGAAGACCTGGAGGAGGCTATAACAATGTCATCAGAAGATAGATTGCTTGACGACCGGGAAGAAAATCTGGATCCACCTGTCCTGTCCCTTGACAAGGGAACAGGCTGCACAGAGGAAGCCATGCCCCTGTGTGAATTGGCGGAAGACAGGCCGGAAGAGATCTTCCCCCATCCGGAGCTTCTTGAGGAGCAGGCTGATCTGGACAATGAACCGGTCGCCTCCCCGGACGAGGGGGAAGCTTGTTCCGAGGATGAGTAGAGGGGCATAGGCCCAAAGCCTGATTGAAGGCATCTGTCAGTCAATCCGGACCTTAGCTGAGGGGGGGCTGGACTATGGCGGTCTGCGTCATGCGCCAGGTTGTGAAGCGCTACAAGGAGATCCTGGCTCTCAACCATTTCGACCTTGAGGTTCATGAAGGAGAAATCCTGGGCCTGCTCGGGCCCAACGGCTCTGGAAAAACCACCTCGATCAATTGTCTGCTGGGTTTGCTTACCTATGATCAGGGGGAAATTGAACTCTACGGCAAGAGTCCCGGGAAGGCTGACCGGGCCACAAAAAACCGGATTGGTGTGGTCCCAAGCGACCTGGCTTTTTTCAATGATCTGACGGTCCTTGAGAATGTCAACTATTTTGCCGGCCTCTACGAACCGGATAAGGCCAGACGCAAGGCCATGGCGGATCAGGCCCTGGAATTCACCGGACTTGAAAAATACAGGAAATTTGCGGCGAAAAAGCTCTCAGGCGGTCTGAAGCGGCGGCTCAATATCGCCTGCGGCATCGCCCACAGCCCGGATTTCCTGATCATGGATGAACCGACTGTAGCCCTTGACGCCCAAAGCCGCCAATATGTTCTGGACGGAGTCCGTGAACTGAACCAGAGGGGGGCGACGGTCCTCTACACGACCCACTATCTGGATGAGGTCCAGACCCTTTGTGACAGGATTGTCATTATGGATGAGGGACGCAATCTGGCCTCCGGCAGCTTGGAGGAGTTGATCAGGCTGGTCGATCCGACCGAGTTGGTCCATATCGAGTTTGCCGAGGAAGGGGCGGAAGAAGACATCTACGCCATGATCCGGGAGCTGCCGGGTGTCGTCGACGTCCAGGGGCAGGGGGGAAAGACCCTGGTCCGCCTGTCTCCGCCCGGCCAGCACCTGCCTGGCCTCCTGGAAGCCCTCCGGGCCCGTGACATCACTTATCTCTCCCTCACCAGTGAATTGCCGACTCTGAACCAGGTCTTCCTCTCCCTGACCGGCAAGAACTTGAGGGAGTGAAGGACCGGTCAGCAGGATGAAGCAGTTCCTTTCCCATGTGAAACTCCTGGGGACCCTGACCCTCAAGGACAAGTCCTCACTTTTTTGGGCCTTCATCTACCCCCTTCTCCTGGTCACCATGATGGCGCTCGCCTTCCGTGGAATCGGGACGGACATGCAAGCAGTCAAGGCGGCGGTGGATCCCGGCCATCCCTATAAAGAGGCCCTCCAGTCCCTGGATATGCTCGACCTGTCGGTCCTGGAAGGCCCGGCCGCCGACCAGGCGCTCCGGGCCAAGGAAGTGGAGGGTGTCTTTCGCGGGGACGGCAGCCTGCTGGTCCGTGGCAACAGCGTCAACGCGACCATCCTGAGTGAGATTGGCAGGGAGATAAAGCGTCAGGAGGCGGCCTTCCAGCTGGGCCATTTTCCCGATTTCAGCCAGGCCTATGTCCTGGTCGACAACCAGGAGACAGGCCTGCTCCTGTCTATCCTATGCGCCACAGTTGGCATGTTCTCCTTATACTCCTATTTCGCCGGGGTAGGCATGATCGAAAATATCCAGGGGAATTTGTCCCCCCTGGCAGCCCGTCTGGCCGTGTCGCCCCTGCAAAAACTCTCCTATTTGACGGCGGGAACCCTGGTCAACAGCTTCCTGGCCTTCCTCGAATCGGTCCTGCTTCTTGTCTATTTAAAATATGTCTGGTCCGCCAATCTGCTGGTTGACCTTCCCAGGACCCTGCTCCTTCTCTTTTTGGCCGGTCTCTTCGGCCTCACCCTGGGTCTTTTCGCAGGCTCGTCCAACAAGTTGCCCGTGATGGGAAAGGTCGTGATGGGGATCGCCGTTATGTTGGTGCTGGGCGCCTTCGGAGGCATGATGGGCAACGACCTCCGCCTCTTCCTTGACCGGCACGCCCCCTGGCTCAACCGATACAACCCGATCAGCCTGATCAGCCGGCTCCTCTACCGGCTGAATGGCCTGGGCTCGACGCAGGAATACCTGACCGGCCTCCTCCTGCTTCTGGCGGCCTCCCTCCTCCTCTTCAGCCTCTCCTATCTCCTGGTCAGGAGACAAAAATACAGGAGCCTGTGAGCTGGCTATGACTGTTCTTCGTACCTACCTGGCCCTCCTGCGAAAACAATGGCTCATTGCTTTCTCCTATGCGGCCATTTTTCTGATCCTCGCCTTCATCATCGGGGTGAGCGGCCAGCCGGCGGATCCGGGTCAATTTGAAACAGAAAAAATCAGCCTGGCCCTATCCCAGGCGGCCGGCGATGAGAGGGGCCGTCGGCTGGCCTCCTGGTTTGAAAGGGACGGTCAGGAGGTTTTCCTGGTCGACCTGTCGGAGGAAGAGGCCCGGGAAGCGATCTTCGTCCAGGACTATCAGGCCATCTTCCTCTTCGATGGGGAGGGGCAGACCGTCAAGGCCCTGGTCGATGAAGGTTCGGCCGGCGGTTTCCTGGCCCTGTCAGGCGCTGACAATTATTTCCGTTATCTGGCCAGCTTCAGGAACCCGGACGGAAGCTATGATTTCGAGAAGCTGGAAAGTGTCCTGGACCAGACCCTGCCTGTGGAAATCCAGGCGGTCAAAGAAGGGGGAGGGGGAAATTCCGATCTTTTGACAGCCTTCCTGTCCTCCCTGGCCTACATCCTCCTGCTCATGACCACCACCCTTATCCCCTTGATCAACCAGACCTTTACGGAAAGGGCTGTCAGGGCCAGGTCCTCCCTTTCCCCCTACCCCGTCCGGTCACGGACCCTTGAAATGCTGATCGGTTCAGGCCTTATCGTCTTCGGGGCAGCCAGCCTGCTCCTGGCCGCCACCCTGCCGGTTACCCATTCGCTCTTTGAAGCGGGGCAGACGGGGAAAATCCTGGCCAACTATGCCCTCTTCTCCCTGGCCGTCCTCGGCCTGTCCTATGCCCTCTCGGTTATCCTCCGGAGCAGGGTGGCGGTGACGGCTGTCAGTACGGTCCTGTCCCTGGGTATGGCCTTCCTGTCGGGCGCCTTTGTCCCCCAGCCCCTGCTCAATGCAACAGCCTTGGGGCTTGCCCGGATCTTCCCCCTCTACTACTTCATCCACGCCAACCGCTTCTCGGCTTCCTGGGCTGAAATGGCGCCTGATCTCGTGATCCTGGCCGGATTTGCCTGCCTTTACTTCCTCCTGGCCGCAGCGGCCACCTGGTATGGGAAACGGTCCCGGAGGCAATTATCCATCTGATGGGATTTATTCAGGGGGATTGGTTTTTTCCATCCTCCGCTTAAGGAGGGCGCTGGCCAGCAGGATCAGCGAAAGCAGGACCAGGACAGCAAGCAGGAGGGCGGAGATGGCAGTCAGGGCGGCAGCGGGCGATGGGGCCGATGTGCCCTCCTCCCCCTCTTGGTCAGCTTCCTCCTCCGGCGATTCCGGCCTGAGGGGGACCCCTTCCCCGATCCCGGTGATCAGACAGTCCTCATCGGGGGAATACTGATCGATAAAGGCCTGATAGATGGCCAGGTGATCCCTGACATGACCTCCGGGATCCTCCGCGCCCGTGGTACAGAGGACCAGGAGACAATCGCCCAGCTCCTTGAAAGAGGCCAGGCAATAGCCGGACTCCTTCAGCTGACCGGTCTTGCCCCCGTCAATGGGCTGGCTGTCCAGACCGGCCTCCGTGCCATAGAGAAGGAGGGAATGCACCAAGGCGATACCCTGAGGATGCATCTCCGTGGCTTCGGTCGTGTAATGACGGGTCTCCATGACCTGGCGGAGGAAATCAATCTCACAGGCCTTGGCCAGGAGGCTTGCCATATCATCTGCCGTCCCATAATTGTCAACATGGAAAAGTCCGGTCGTATTGGCGAAGTGGGTAGCTGTAAGTCCCAGCCGGGAGGCCTCGAGGTTCATGTGGTCAACGAAGGTCTCAAGGCTGCCCGCCGACTCCCGGGCCAGGCTGTTGGCGGCATCACAGCCGGAGCTCAGGAAGAGGCCGTAAAAAAGGTCTGTAAAAGTGACTTTCTCCCCGGCCTGGAAACCGGCAACCGAGGCATTGAGCTCGGCCAGTCCCTTCAAGTCAGCTGAGCTTACACTGACCTTTTCCCCCAGCTCCCGGCCCGACTCCCTAAGGAGGTTGTAGGCGCAGTAGCCTGTCATAATTTTCGTCAGGGAGGCGATATAGACCGTCTCGCCCTGCCGGTAGTGGAGGAGGTCCTTGCTCCCGCCATCGTAGAGGACCTTAAGGGAAGCTGTCCGGGACTCAAGGGGTCCTTCGAAATCAAAAGACTTCCTATTGACCAGCCCTGTCACAATGGAATCGCGGGCCTCCTGGTCCCCTCCCCCGCCTTCAGCCCTCACGGGCCTCCCTTTTAGGGGGGTAAGTCCGGTCAAGACCGCCAGACAAAGGACCAGGCCTGCCAGACAGGCGGCAAGGACCGGCCTGAAGGGGGTTAGGGGACGGAAGCTTCTTGTGAAGATTTTCATTTTTTCCAGAATATACATAACCAGAGGCAGGCTTCTGAGCTGTAGGTTACCTGGTGCCGGCAACCCGCCTTGATGTAAAGATAGTCGCCGGGCTCCAGTATTAGACTTTCAGCCCTGTCGACCAGGAGGAGCTCCGCCCGGCCCTGGAGGAGGACAAACCACTCGTCTTCGTCCTGATCGTAGATCCCGCTGGTCTGGCCCGAGGAGGCGATACGCTCCACCCGGATCCGGTCAGAGGCGAAAAGGGTCTCCAGGAGCTCGCTTTCACTGCTGAAAGACAGGTCCCGGAAAAGATTGCCGTCCGCCATGGCTTTTACCTCCCTCTTTCTCTCTTTTCCTATCAGGATAACAGTTAATCGGTCTGGATCGGAAGGGTGGAAAATCAGTTATTATAGGGCAAGGAGGGAGCCCTATGGGGGAAAAGCCGCATCTTGAATACCGGGAAATCCCCTGTGACAGTGAGGATTATCCCAAAAGCCTCCTGCTCCGTCACGAGGTTTTGCGTCGGCCCTGGAGGCAGTCCATTCTGGAGGACGACCTGGAAGCGGAATCCCGCGATTTCATTTGGGGGGCCTTCGATGGCGACCGTCTTGTCGGTATGGCCGTCTTCCAGGATTTCGGCGATCCCTACGCCCGCCTCCGCTATATGGCGGTCGACAGTGCCTACAGGGGCCTTGGCATCGGCGCTGCCATCGCCCGGCACTTTGAGGCCCTCGCCCTCCAAAGAGGGAAAAAAGCTATCCGGCTCATGGCCCGTCTGAGTGTCGTCACCTTCTATGAAAAACTGGGTTACCTGCCGGAGGGGGAGGCCTTTTTCCCCTCCCATATCGCCGTCGAACACATCTATATGACCCTGGACCTCCCCCAGCCGCAAAAAGAGAGCTGAGTCCATACCGGCCGGTACACATAGCAAGCTTTTCATTTGTTATGATATTTGAGCGCCTGTCAGAGCGAAAGGCCGGGCGCAGGCGAGGACGGTATTGTGAGTACAGCGGTTATCCAGGAGATATTGATCGGCACGGGCGTAGTAGGGGTCTTCCTGCTTCTCGGTGCTTTTTTGAGGGCCAAGGTCCCCGTCTTCAGACGCTGGCTCCTGCCGGCCTCCGTCATTGGCGGCGCGATCGGCCTCTTTCTGGGGCCCGGTATCTGGGGAGACAAGGCCCTCCTGGCCTATCCCGCAGACTGGATTTCCCTTTGGGAAGCCCTGCCCGTTGTCCTCATCGTTCCCGTCTTCTCCGCCGCCCCCCTGGGTCTTTCCATGGACCCCAGCAGGAAGCGGCGTCCTATCCGCGACATGGCCCCTGTCGTCCTTCTCATGACGGGGGTATTCGCCTTGGGGGGCAGCCTTCAGTACATCCTTGGCTACGGTGTCAACCTGGTGATTACGGCCGTCAGTCCTGAGACAGGCCTTTACCGGACCTTCGGCTACGAACTGCCCCAGGGCTTTGCCGGCGGTCATGGCACGGCGACAGCCATCGGAAGCATTTTGCAGGATTTCGGTCTTCCCTGGTGGCAGACTTCGCAGGGGGTCGCCCTGACCCTGGCCACCATCGGTTTGATCGGGGGCATGCTGCTTGGGATCTTCTTTATCAATCGGGCGGTCAGAAAGGGAAGGACCCAGTTGCTGGGCCAATCCGGAGCCCTTGACCAGGAAATGCTGCAGGGTTTCACCAAGGATATCAGCAAGCAGAAGAGTCTGGGCCGGGAGACCGTGGCGGGTTCCTCCATTGAGACCCTGACCGTTCATCTGGCCATCATGCTCCTGGCCTCGGGCCTGGCCTACCTGCTCTCGGCCCGTATGCGGCTGTGGGCTCCCATGATCTACCTGCCCGTCTGGTTCTATGCCCTCCTGATCATGTATGTGATCAATTTCATCCTCCTGAAGTTGAAGTTGAATTGGCTGATCGACACCAAGGTGAAGGCCAGGATAACGGGTATGTTTTCTGACTTTGCCATCACGGCCGCCATTATGACCCTGCCGGTCAAGGCGGTTTCCGCCTACCTGGTCCCCCTTGTCATCCTGAGCCTGGTCGGCTTTGCCGGGACCTACTTCGTGACCTTTCCGCTTTTCCGCAGGACCTTCAAGGATGATTTCCCCTTCGAGCGGGCCATTATGAGCTGGGGGGTCAATACCGGCGTCATGATCACCGGCATGACCCTGCTCAAGATAACCGATCCCGAGTACGAGTCGCCGGTCCTCAGCGATTTTTCCATGGGCTTCGCCCTCATAAGCCTCTTCTCACTCCTTATCAACCCGATCGACTACAACTTTCTCGCCCGCGGATCGACGGCCGCCAATTTCCTCTGGAATATCGGTGTCGGCAGCTTTTACGCCATCATCGCCCTGGTGGGCTATCGTTTGACCAGGCGGTCCCTGAAGGATGTCAAGGCATGAAGATTGACAGCCATGTTCATCTGACCCCTCCCGACCTAATCCGGGACTGGGAAAAAATTGCCGCGAAAGAGCCCTATTTCAAGCTCCTGAGCGAGAGCCCGGTCAACAAGTTCGCGACCGCAGAGCAGGCGGTCGCCGCCCTGGAGGAGGATGCTTTCGACAAGGCCATTGTTTTTGGTTTTGCCTTCCAGGATCTGGGCCTTTGCCGCTACGTCAACGATTATGTGGCAGAAAAGTGCGGGGAATACCCTGAGCGCTTGATTGGCTTTGCCGTCCTGCCGCCTCAGGATCCCGGAGCGGAAGCTGAACTGGTCAGATGTGCCGGAAAGGGGCTCAGGGGTGTCGGCGAACTCTATCCCGAAGGCCAGGGCTTCCAGCTCGACTCCCACAGGGAGATGAGCAGCCTGGGCCATATCTGTCAGGAACTCGGCTTCCCTGTCATGGTCCACCTGAATGAACCGGTCGGCCACGCCTACGCGGGCAAGACCAGGACCAGCCTTGCCGAAGCCGAAGCCTTTGCCGCCAACTTCCCCCAACTCAAGATCATCCTGGCCCACTGGGGCGGCGGTTTATTCTTCTACGAGCTTATGAAGGAAGTCTCCGACCGGCTCCAAAACGTCTATTACGACACGGCCGCCTCCGTCTTCCTTTACGGATACAAGGTCTACAATGCCGTCCAGGCGCTCGGCCTCACCCATAAAATCCTCTTCGGCAGTGATTATCCCCTCCTGCCCCCCCGCCGCTATTTTGCGGATCTGGACCGGAGCAGCCTTGACAAGGCGGAAAAGGAAGCCATCCTGGGGAAAAACGCCTGGTCACTCCTGACAGGGGACAGCCAGGGGGCCGGGGGCGGGACGACTCCCTAATAAATATTCGCGTAATACCCTGGACAGATGATAAAAAACAATTGGGAACTTCCGTCACCGACTGGCGGGGCTCACATGTTGTATACTTTTGCCACGCATCGTAGAGTGGATGCCAAGACGTATGAATTTAAAGGAGATGATTAAAATGCAAAAAGCCAAAGGTGAAGTATTAATTGCGATTGGCTCCATCCTCATGATAATTAGCGGGGCACTCGGTATTATCTTGGGGTTGTTGCTTTCAGTTGCTGGAGGCTGGCTGATGAGCGTTCTCGGCCAGGCCAGCGGAGTCGATGGTTACTGGGGGCTTTTTACCTCCGTCGGTATTGTCCTGGGTTTGATTGTTGTTATCGTATCGGTCCTGGTCCTGATCTTCGGGATCATGTGCTTCAAGCGGCGGGGTGACCTGCGGCAGACAACCTTTCCCTTTGTGATCGGAATCATTTTTACAGTCCTGGCCGTCATTTCGCTGATTACCTCTTTCACAGCCGCGACCTTGATTTCCCTCATCGCCCCCCTGCTCATCCTGATCGGGGCCATCCTGAACAAACAGCAGGCCAAGGAGTTGGGACCTCAGGCGCAGTATCCCGGCTACCCTCAGGGACAGCAACCCTATCCCTACCAGCCGCCTGCCCAGCCGCAAGCGCCCTACCAGCCCCAACCGCCCTACCAACCGCAGCCGCCCTATCAGCCGCAGCCTGAAGAAACTTATCAGGAAGCACCGCAAGAGCAGGATTAATCCCTGGGAGCCAAGCGCGCCGGCAGGACAGCCGGCGCGTTTTTCATGGAGAGGCTCCCCCGGCTGTCGAGTATAATGGACCTGACGGCTTTGTCGCCCAAGGGGTGGAGCCGAAGGAGGAAAACAATGATAAAACCAAGAGGTTCAGTCTATCTGTCAATAGGCGCCATGGGCATGGTGGTCCTGGCCGGGCTTGGCATTCTAATCAGCCCCTTCGTGATTGCGATCGCGTCCTGGCTTGGCAAGCTTGTGCGGAATATTGAACTTGCCGGTTCCGGCTCCCTACCGACTGAAAGCTACCTGGCGGGTGCCTTTATTGCCCGTTTGATCAGCGGCCTGGGCCTTGTCCTGGGTATCCTGATCCTGGTTATCTCTGGCTTCCAGCTGGCCTTGGGGATCCTGACCTGGAAGAAGCGGGACGACCTTGAACGAACAAGTTTTCCCCTGGCCGTGGGTATCGCTTTTTCCATCCTGTCCCTGCCCGCCGGCTTTACGGCCTGGGGCCTGATCCAACTGGCCTTCCCCGTCCTGGTCATTGTCGGCGCCGCCCTCAACAGGCAGGAAGCCCAGGAAAGGAGGACACAGGCCTTCTACTATCCGCCTGCACCGGTAGCTACTGACCCTGTCCTTACCGACCAGGCTCCGGTGGAACAAATGCCCGAAGAGGGGGCAGAAGCCTAGGGAAGCAAAAGGGTGATCCATATGGCTGGCAGGGAGGGCCCAATCCTTATTCCCGGCCCGGTCCGGACCTTGATGGACCGGTTGCGGGAGGCCGGCTATGACTGTTTTATCGTAGGCGGCTATTTGCGCGATCTTTTGCTCGGCCGTCCAACCCAGGATATTGACCTCGCGAGCTCCGCGACCCCGGAAGAGGCGGCGGAGCTCTTCTCTTCCTACAAGGTCATCCCAACTGGTCTGGCGCACGGGACCCTTACCATCCTGATCGAGGGTGAAAGAATTGAGCTGACAAGCTTTCGAAGGGAGGGGGCCTACTCCGATCACCGGCATCCCGACCAGGTCTGGTTTTCTGATTCCATCGAAGAGGACCTCTCCCGCCGGGACTTCACCATGAACGCGATCGCCTATCGGCCGGACCGGGGTTTCGTCGACCCTTGGGGGGGACGACAGGATCTGGAGAGAAGGCTGATCCGGGCGGTCGGGGATCCTCATCTGCGCTTCAGGGAAGACGCCCTCCGGATTTTCCGCGCCCTCCGTTTTCGTTCAGAGCTTGGCTTTGACCTCGAGAAGGAGACGGAAGAAGCGGTCAGGGCGACCGGCCACCTGCTTGAACGGGTCGCGCCCGAGAGACTCCGGCTTGAGCTGGAGCGCTTCCTCTGCGGTCCCGGGGCGTCGGCCGCCCTCCTGGATTTCGCGGAGGTCCTGGCTGTCGTGATCCCTGAAATCAAAAGCCTTGGGCAAGGACGGGAAGCTGATCCACCCCTGCTTGAGCTGGCTGCCCGACGTCTGGCGGGCGTCGCTCCGGATCCGGTCATGCGCTTTGCGGCCCTCCTCTACGATGCCCATCTGCCGTCAACGGTCCTGTCGGCGGCCCGCCGGCTCCGGTTCAGCAATGACAGGGTGAAGAAGATAGAGCTCCTCGTGTCGGCAAAGGCGGAGGAGATCGAGCCGGTTACCCGGAGTGTCTGGCGTGCCCTCCACCTTTTTGGTGAAAGCGATTTCTTCTCTGTGCTTGAACTCCGTCTGGCAGACAGCCAGGCCTATGGCGGAGGAAGGAAAAGGGAGGCCGGCCGGATCCGGAGAATAGGGGAGATCGCGGAAAAATTGATCCTTGAGGGACGCAACCTGACCTTGTCCGATCTGGCCCTTGACGGGAAGGATTTGTTGGAAAGGGGTTATCGGGGAAAGGCGGTTGGCCAGGGCCTGGAAAGATTGCTCGAACAGGTCTGTGTTGATGGGATCCCCAATCGCCGGGAATCCCTGCTGGAAGAGCTGGACCTCATTGCCGATGAAAAACCAGGATGATCCCGTCTTCATCCGTAATCTTCAGAAGATCCTCCTCCAACTCATAGGTCATCCGGACCGTCACACGGCCACTGTCGCGCTTGGTGAGGATAAGATTGAGGCTGCCGTCAGGGCTGGCGCTGTAGGTGATCTCCGTGTCACCGATCGAGTTCAGGTAGGCCAGGCTTTCTTCTTCAGAAAGGAGGGCTGTGCCCAGGGAGACCAGGAGGCTGCGATCCTCCTTGAATTCAAAGAGCATGCCGGCGGCAAAGGTGCTGTCGTCAGTTTCAACCAGTTTCCAGCGACCGACAAGCTCCCGATTAATCCCGCAGGCGCAAGCCAGGACCAGTGCCAGGACCAGACCCGCGAAGACGGTAAGCGTCCGGTAAGTCCCTTTTCTTCCTGTCATTTGTAGCTGCCCCCTCTCGATTGACCCGGTTTTTTCATCTTAGCACCTACGGCCAGCCAGTCGGCGGCTTTCATAATTTGTCACCGAGTTGTAATATTGAGCCACTACATTTGGTAGTATGATTGAAAATAACATACTATATGATGTAGTTATCCCAGGTTGGCGTCATTGGCCACAGAGGCAAAATTGAGACAAAGGAAGCAGGTTGTGGGTATGAGTCTTCTGGCACCCTTCATTAAAAGACATTTCACAAAAGCGCTCGAATCGGAGGATGGCACAGTTTTTGATCTCTTTGATTGGAAACACTGTGACGTTCTGCTGAAAGACCACAAGTCCGGACGTATACTGACCGACCTCAAGAACCTGGAATTTCCTGTCTCCTACTCCCAACAGGCCTGTGACATCATCGCCTCCAAATACTTCAGGAAGGCGGGCGTTCCAGGTAAAGAAGGGTACGAATCCTCCATGCGCCAGGTGGCTGACCGCATGGTCTCCTTCTGGGTGGCGGCCCTGGTCGACGAGGGCATGATCGACGAGGGCGAGGAGGCGGCCATCCTCTACGATGAACTTGTCTATGCCCTTCTCGCCCAGATGTTCGCGCCCAATTCACCGCAGTGGTTCAATACGGGCCTGAAACTCAAATACGGGATCAAGGGGGGGAAGAACGAGCTCTATTACTATGACGAGGATAAAGGCCAGGTCGTCATGGCGAAGGATGCCTATACCCGTACCCAGGCCTCGGCCTGTTTCATCCTCTCGATCGAGGACAAGCTCCTGGGGCCTCACTCCATCACGGAGGGCTATGTTTCGGAGACCAAACTCTTCAAGGGGGGTTCGGGGACGGGGACGAATTTCTCGGCCATCCGGGCCGAAGGGGAGGCCTTGTCCGGGGGTGGCCATTCATCAGGTCTCATGAGTTTCCTGAAAGGCCTTGACCGGAATGCCGGGGCCATCAAGTCGGGGGGGACGACCCGGCGCGCGGCCAAGATGGTCTGTCTGGATATCGATCATCCGGAGGTGGAGGCCTTCATCACCTGGAAGGCCCGCGAGGAGGATAAGGTCATCGCCCTGGCCAAGATGGGCTATGACGCCGATATGGATGGCGAGGCCTATCAGACGGTTTCAGGGCAGAACTCGAATAATTCCGTCCGTTTCAGTGACGATTTTATGAGGAAGGTCGCCAATCTCGACCGGAATCCAGCCGCCTCCATCCGGCTTACCGGCCGCCGGGACTCCTCGGTCGACCGGGAGCTGCCTGTCAGCCATCTCTGGGAAATTTTCAACCAGTCCGCCTGGCGCTGCGCCGACCCGGCGCCCCAGTTCGACGATACCTTCAATGCCTGGCATACCTGTCCCGCCGGTGAAGACGGGGAGCTGGGGGCCAAACACAACCGTATCAATTCGACCAATCCCTGCGGTGAGTACGCTTTCCTGGATGACACGAGCTGTAACCTGGCCTCCATGAACGTCATGCGCTTCTTTGACCCCGCCAAAGCTGAGTTCGATATCGAGGGCTATATCCATCTGATATCGATCGCCCAGCTGGCCCTGGAAGCCTCTATCCACGGCGGCCAGTTCCCCACGCCCGCCATTGCCAGGAAAACCTGGGCCTTCCGGGCGACCGGCCTGGGCCTGGCCAACCTGGCCTCCCTTTTTATGAGCGCCGGCCTTCCCTATGATTCAGAAGGGGCCCGGGCGCTGGGCGCGGCCCTGGCCGGAATCCTGACCGGTCAGAGCTATGCCGTATCCGCTACCATGGCCAGCCAAACCACTCCCTTCATCCACTACGAAAAGAACAAGGAGGCCATGCTCCGGGTCATACGAAATCACAGCCGGTCAGCCGGCGCCCGCCTGGACCAGCCGGAGGGTATAGGCTACAGCCTGCCCATAGTCGACCACGAGCTCCTGAAGGCGGCAGGTTTTGGACCCCTTTCCCCGGCTTTGAAAGACTGCTGGGAAAGGGCGGAAAGCTGGGGCCAGGCCCACGGCTACAGGAATGCCCAGGTCTCCGTCATGGCCCCCACTGGCACTATTTCCTTCGCCATGGACTGTGCCGCGACCAGCATCGAGCCCTTTTTCTCCCACGTCGTCTATAAAAAACTGTCCGGTGGTGGACTTATGAAACTGGTCAATCCCCATGTCGAGGAGGGCTTGGCCGCCCTGGGCTACCCGGAAGAAGAGCGCACGGCTGTGCTTGACTACATAATGCGCGAGGGAAAGGAGGGCATGATCCTGGACGGCAAAATGGAAGGGGCCCCCTTCCTGAAAGAGGAAGATCTGCCCGTCTTTGATACGGCCAACCAGTGCGGCAGCGGGGAACGTTATATCGACTGGCAGGGTCACGTTGGCATGGTGGCCGCCATCACCCCCCTCATATCAGGGGCAGTGTCAAAAACCGTCAACCTGCCCAATGAGGCGACGGTCCAGGATTTCTCGGATGTTGTATTCAGCTCCTGGAAGCAAGGTATCAAGGGGATCACCCTCTACCGGGACGGTTCCAAATATGCCCAGCCGCTCAACATCCGGCTGGCGGGTGTCGAGGATCAGGATCTTCCCCTGGACGATCTGCTCTACCAGGATCTGCTTTATTATGCCAAGTCCACCAAGGAGGCGCTTGAAGCCTGCGAGGACAAGCTTGAGCGGGGGGATCTGGCCCATAGCCGGGTCAAGCCTTTCGGTATCCGGACGGGTACCACCCATCCAGCCCAGATTGAGGATGTCAAGGTTTACATTACCGTCAACCGGGACGAGGCTGGCGAGATAACAGAGATCTTCATGACCACCGACCGAGAGGGCACCCTGATCACGGGCCTCTTGAACTCACTTTCCAAGACCATCTCGGTCATGCTCCAATACGGCATCAAGCCGGAGGCGATCTCGAAAATGTTGCGCGGCCAAAAATTCGAGCCCTATGGCTATGTCCAGCGCCATCCCTATATCAAGTACTGCACTTCGGTTTCCGACCTGATAAGTAAGGTGCTCGATATTGAGGCAGGTGACTTCACCCGGGTCCAGGTCAAGCCTGAAGAGGAGGCGGACGAAAGCGGAACCGGCACAGGAGAAGCCCGGCTGGCCCAGATCAGCCTGGACGAATTTATTCATGAAAAGGCCCGGGAAGCGAGCGAAAAGGGAGAGCGGCTCTACGATGGTTCGATCTGTTCAAATTGCTCGGGAACCCGCCTGGTGCGTAACGGTACCTGCAAGGTCTGCCTGGATTGCGGTGAGACGACCGGCTGTTCTTGAGACTCCCGCGACGTCGTAACCCAGGATTGCCTGCAGCGGTCATTCCAATTTTGCTGGTATAATTAATCACTGGCATACATCTTAGGGTCATTGCCAGCTGGCGGCAGCCTCAAAGCGGCCCCAGTAAGTGCTTACCATTGTGAGGTCCGCCCGGCGGGCTGGATCATCAAGGCTGAAGGCCTGGAGGGATAGATCATGGATCACTGTAAACAATGCGGGGCAGGATTGCCCCCTGATGCAAGTTTTTGTACCCAGTGCGGAGCGCGTGTTGAGGCGGACAAGCCTCAGGAACCAGCCTATGAACCCGCAAGCGACCTGACGGAGCCGATGGCGCCGGAAGAGCCCGCCCTGGAGGCTGAACTTGAGGCCCCGGTCGATGAAGGCCACCAGCCGGTCGAAGCCGCTCCGGAAGTTGAGGTGGAAGCCCAGGTCGATGAAGGCCCTGTGCCCGTCGAATCCGCTGTGGAAGCGGAGCCGGCTGAAGCCGCTTACGTCCCGGTGCCACCGGTGCCAGCGGTAGAGCAGCCACCCCCGGCCTATCCTTATGCGGCTCCCCCACCACAGACGCCCCCGGCCTACGGCTACGGCCAGCAGGCCCAAGCACCCTACGGCGGCCCCTATCCTCCCGGCCAGCCCGCAGCTTATCCACCCCAGGGCGGACCCTATCCTGCCGGTCAACCCGCGGCCTATCCGCCGCCAGGAGACCCTCAGCAAACCTACGCCTATGCGCCCGTCCCGCCTGCCTATGCCCAGGCACCGCCGCCCAAGCGCAAGAAGCGCTGGTGGATCCTGGCTGTAATCCTGGCTGTCGTCATCGGCCTGATCGCCGGCAGTATCCTGGTTTTCGGCGATCAGATCAAGCTCATGCTTATGTCGACTGAGAAGAGGTGGGAGCAGGCCAACCGGGCTTCGCGTCTGATACCTGAGGATTCCATGCTCCATGTCCTGAAGGAGGCGGTGGATAAGGGGAGGAGTCAAGAGCAATACGGCTATGTGACCGACCTTTCCCTGGATGTCAAGGCTGATAGCTTGCCGGAGGAAGTGGCGGAAATCCTGACCGTCCTGTCCAGTCTCCGTTTACAGCTGGAGAATAAATTCGACATCAGTGGGGATGAGGTGAAGTTCCATAGCCGGATAGCCCTGGGCAAAAAGGGAGAAACAGGGGAAGCCCTATCCCTTGAGGTCTACAATACAGAGGACTACTACCTCTTCTCCGTCCCCGAGTTGATTGACCGCCCCTTGGCGTTAGCTAAAAGTGACCTGGAAGAGATCTTGGAGGGGATCGACGGGCTGGACAGTCTATTTTCCTCGTCCGGCAATGCGGCCGACAAGCTCGATGTCCTGGCTGGCGATAAATTCGACAAGATCCTGGATGATCTGAAAACCATCTATGACAAGTATGCGGGCAAGGCCGAACTGGTCAAAAAAGAAACGCTGACCCTGGATGGCGTAAGCCAGCAGCTTGATTATTTCGATGTCTCGGTCCCAGCCGACAAGTTCCCCGCCCTGGCCCGGGACCTGCTTATTTATGTACGTGACAGCAAGGATATCAAAGAGCTGGTGGTGGGGATGCCCACGCTGGAAGACTACACGAATGAGAGCCTCTATGATCAACTCCTTGAAGGCATAGAGGAGGGCCTCCGCAATCTGGACCAGTCACCGGAGGATTACCAGATAGCAGTACGCCGCAGGCTCTATGTCGACAAGAAAAACAAGCCGGTCGGTGAGGAGATGACCTTCACCCGGCGTAACGCCGGTGAGAAATCGAAAGTAACCCTGGCCTCTCTCAGCGTAAAGGATGGTGACAGGCAGGTCCAGCTCCTCCAGCTTGACTCGGTAGAGTTCTTGAGCAACTTCACCAAGGACGGGGATTTGTACACGGGGGATTTCACCCTCAAGCTCAGTGAGCCTGACTGGGACGGATCCATCACGCCCGAGGTAATTATCCGGGGGAGTTATCGGGACTTCGGCCTTGAGCTGTCCGGCAATCAGGTCTATCCGGTCGGTTCGCTGACCTTGCAATTCCCGATACTGGATGAGCTCCTTGACTCCGAATCCGAGACACTGTCCCTGGCTTACAAGGGCCGCTTGGAATCGAAGGGGGGGGAAGATCGCCTGATCGCCACCCTGGAATTCAAGTTATCGATCGAGGGGGAACCCTTCACCATCAAGCTGGATATCGACCACAAGCCCCTGACCGGTTTTGAACTGGTTTTTGGCAATTTCCTGCCCTCCGATTTCATCGAAATGAGCGATGAAGAGGCCCTTATGGGGCTGATGGAGGATGGTTTGCTCATGGAAAGACTGACCCGGGCGCTTGAAAAACTTGGCCTGGATCCGGCCGCCTGGGGAGATTTCGATTTCTCCGGCGACTGGGAGAGTCCGGATGACCCGGAAGACCCAGACGACTGGGGCGATATCGATTGGGGTGATATTGATTGGGGTGACCTGGACTGGGGCGACCTGGATTGGGATGACCTGGAAGATTAGGGTCACTGGGACGAATAAATTTTATGCAAGCAGCGCAGAATGACTTGTCAGTCGGGGATACCCCGGTCGGCGGCCAGCTTTCAGTCCAGGGTCTGAACAAGTCCTGGGCTGGGAACAAGGCCCTCCAGGACATCAACTTTTCGCAAGCCGCGGGCACCATATACGGTATCGCGGGTGATAATGGGGCAGGCAAGAGCACCCTGCTCAAGATCCTGGCCTCTGTCCTTCCCAGGGACAGCGGTCAGGTTCATTTCGCCGGACTTTCCCTGGATGACCGGTCCCCTTGGCGGAGCCTGACGGGCTATGTCCCCCAGGAGCTGGCCCTGGATGAGAGGCTTCGGGTCCGGGATACCCTTAAGTACTGGACAGCCGCCCGGGGCTATTCCCGGTCCGAGCGCCGGAATCTGCTTGACCTGGCCAGTTCGGATCCCCTGATAGCCGATTTCCTCAACAAGACGATCCGTGAGTGTTCCGGCGGTATGGCGAGGCGGGTCAGCCTGATTGTCGGCCTCCTGGGCGATCCCCCCCTCCTGCTCCTGGACGAGCCCTTTTCGGGTGCCGACCAGGCCAGCTGCGACCTGATCCTGGGCCGGCTCGACCTGCTTCGATCCCGTGGGCGTACCATTCTGGTATCCAGCCATCAGGTGGAGATCCTGGGCCAGCTCTGTGACCGGGTTCTGACCTTGAGTTCGGGCAGGCTCATGGAGACCGTCCAGGTTTAGGAGGGTGGACTGTGTCCGGCCGGCAAAGCAGTGAGCCAGGGAAGCTCCGGAGGAAAGCCTCCGCCTTGTGGGCCCTTTTCCGCCACCAACTTCGGGCGTCGCGCCCGGCCCTCCTCCTTACGGCGGTCCTGATCTTTCTTCTGGTTTTCGCTTTGACCCGGCTCACCCGGCTGACGGATGATCCCGAGGCGTCACCGCCCTCACAAATGCTTATCTCAGCCTCCCTGGTCGACGAGGATAAGAGCGCCATCGGGGACCTGGTTGCCCGCTATTATGAGGGTACCCGCATCGTCAAACAGATCTACCGCGACACAAGGGCCCAGGCAATGGAGCGTCTGGATTCCGGCGAAATCTTTTTGGTGATTTATCTGCCGGCTGACTTCATGTCTGAATCACGGTCAGGGTCGCAAAAGGCGCCCATTGAATTATGGTTCAACCCGGAAATGGGGCCTGAGGCCTACCAGGTTGGCCTCCTGATCAATCAATATACGGCTGCCCTCGATTATATCTACGGCCATGTCTTTGGTTTTCAAAAATTATATGTGGAGCTGGGTGGCGATCAGGATCTTTCCTGGAAAAAGTCGACCGCTCATTCCCTCAATGTAGTATTGACCTATCTGGACAGGAACCGCTTCAATACCGACAGCGACATCTTCACGGTGAACAGCCTGGTTCATGCTCTCTCGGGCCTCCTGGTCCTCCTCTCCCTCTTGCCGGCCCTGGGTGTCCTGGCCTCGACCCTCCGCCAGGCCTGGACCGCCTATGAGGATCGCCTGCTCCTGGTCAGCGGTTACGGTCCCCTTATGCTGGCCAGACTCCTGATTGGTTTTGTCTGGTGGAGCCTCCTGGTCCTCCCCCCCCTCTATGCCCTGCACCGAGGGGGTGTGGCAGTTTCTTTCCTGTCTTCGGCCCTGCTCCTGGCCTCGGTCTACCTGACCACCGCACTGGTCATGCTGGCCCTCGGCCGGATCAAGGCACCTGGGGTCACCTTGTTCCAGGCAGGATGGCTCCTGGTCTTCCTTTTGATCATCCTGGGAGGGGTTCTCTATCCGGTCTCTCTTTTCCCCGCCTGGCTAACCCGGTTTGCCGTAAGAACCCCGGCCTATCCCGTCATGCAAACCATCTACCGGACGCTCTTTGATCACAGTCCGGTCCCCGTCCGGGACCTGCTTCCTTCCCTCTATTTCCTGGTCCCGGCCCTGGCAGTGGGTGGCCTGCTAGGGAGGAGGCGGGTATGAGCCCAATCAGTCTCATGACAGGACTCAAGCTGAAGCTTTTTTTGCGACGGCCCCTTATGCTGGTCTTCTGCCTCATCGTCCCCATCCTCCTCTCCCTTTTAGCCGGGACGACTGTGGAGCGGAATGATCTATCCCAGCTGCGGGCCGGTTACGTCGACCTGGCCGGTAATAAGGAGAGCGGCAGGCTGGTCAGTATGCTGGAGGCGAGCGGCCTGGGCTGGCGCCCGACGGATGAGGCGGGAATCAGCCGGGCTATGGAGCTGGGCCAGCTGGACGGCGTCCTGATCATTCCCTCCGATTTCGGTGACCGACAGAAGTTCGACCAGGTGGATGACGCCTACGCTTGTGAATACGTTCCTGGAAAAGACAGCCTGGTAACCGGATTGATCCGGGAGAATTACCTGATCTGCCTGCTGGCCCTTTCCTCAGTGGAAAAGTTGGAAAAAGAGCTGTCCGCTCTGCCGGCTGCCTCCGGCCTGTCGGAAGGCAACCTGGCCCGGATGCTGGAGGAAAGCACGGAGGAGGCGCGTCGCGAGGGGGCCCAGCTGAAGGTCAGCATGCACAATCTGGATTACAAGGATGGCCTGCCCCTGATCGGTATCCCCGATCTTGCGGTTGAGATATTTTTCCTGTCCATATTTTCCCTCCTTGGAAGCCTCATGCTGGCCGACGCCGCTACCCGGCAAAGACTCCGGTCCCTGTCTGGCGGTTTCAGGCGGGACTTCCTGTCCACGATCCTGGCACTGGCCTTGACAGGGAGCCTGCAGCTGGCCGCCATGGTTGGCCTGACCCGGCTCTTCATGCCGGGTATCTCAAGGCCGGCCGACTATCCCCTGGTCATGGCCGTCCTCCTCCTTTTTATGCTGGCCTATGGCCAACTATTGGCCCTGATCCCCGGTGACCGCCGTTTCGTGCCGGCCTCCTTCATTCTCTTGATCTCCCTGGTGGTCGGCGGTGGTTTCATCCGCCTGCCCACCTCCTGGATGAAATCCCTGGGCCAGTTTACCCCCCACGGATGGGCGCTGGCCAGACTTTCCGGCCTGCCGGTTGCCGCTCCGACGGCTGCCGTGGCGGCCGCCTGGCTGGGCCTGCTCCTCCTGGCCTATTATCTGCAAAAGCGGGCCGTCTATTCGGCGGCTTGAAGCCGGCCGGTCGCCCGGGGTATAGAATGGAAACAGCTTGGGCAAGGAAAGGAGCCTGTCTTGGATACCAATGGAACTATTGAAAAGATCAGGGAGAAGCTGGGCCTTGTCCATCTCTATTGCGGGGATGGCAAGGGGAAGACTACGGCAGCCGTGGGCCTGGCAGTCCGTGCAGCGGGCAGCGGCCTGTCGGTCCTCTTTGTCCAATTTCTGAAAACCGGCCGATCGGCCGAGCTTGAACCCCTTCGCGAACTGGGTGTGGGGGTTGTCTCCGGCCAACCTTTCCCCAAATTTGTTTTCCAGATGAATGAGGGGGAGAAGGCAGAAACCCGGGCCTTCCACAGACAGCGCCTGGCAGAGGCGATCGAAAAGAGCAAAAAAGGCCTGGACCTCCTCATCCTCGATGAGATTATGGGTGCTTTGGCGACCGGTATAATTGACGAGCGTGATGTCATCGATTTCCTCCGGACCAAACCTGACCATCTCGAAGTCGTGCTCACGGGCCGGGATCCGTCGGCCAGCCTCATTGAAGCGGCCGATTATGTGTCCGAGATTATCATGCGAAAGCATCCCTATGAATCGAAGGGGACCCAGGCCAGGCAGGGGATCGAGTTTTAAGAGGAAGGGAGCCGACTATGCGCCAGCAGCATGAAAGAATCCTGATCGTTGATGGAGGAGGCCCGGAGGCCCGAAGCCTTGTTCATACCGTCCGCGGGCAGAAGGTTTTCGCCGAGCTCTTGTCCCCCCGCCGTTTTCTTGACGGAGTCGGACTTGAGATCGACAAACTCAAGGGGGTGATCCTGGCCGGGACCAGTCCCGTTCAAACTCCTTTGCTCCGCCAGAAGGCCCAGTCCTTGAATCTTCCCCTCCTTGAGTTGGAAGAAGGCGGTCTGACAGACTCGGGACTCCAGGACTTTTTATTTGAGCTTTGCAACTGCGAAGGGGATTGGACCCTTGAGTCCTATATCCGCGAAACCGTGGAGGAGATCCGGGAAAGAACCGGCGACAAAAAAGTGGTCTGCGGACTTTCGGGAGGGGTCGATTCCTCCGTCGCGGCCATGTTGGTCCACCGCGCGATCGGAGACCAGCTGACCTGTATTTTCGTCGATCACGGCTTTATGAGAAAAGATGAACCGGAGGCTGTCCGCCGTATGTTCTCAGGGGAATACAGGATACCGCTTGTCTTCATCGATGCCGCCGACCGTTTTATCGACCGGCTGGCGGGGCTTGTGGAGCCGGAAGCCAAGCGGAAGATCATTGGCGAGGAATTCATCCGGATTTTCGAGGCCGAAGCCTTAAAAACGAAGGCCTTCTTTCTGGTCCAGGGGACCATCTATCCCGATGTCATCGAAAGCGGGGAGGACGGTGAGATTGTGAAGAGCCACCACAATGTGGGAGGACTCCCCGACCGGATCCAATTTGAAGGGATCCTGGAACCCCTCCGCCTCCTCTTCAAGGAAGAGGTCCGGGCAGTGGGCCGGCTCCTCGGCCTGCCCCCGTCTATGGTGGACCGCCAGCCCTTCCCGGGTCCCGGCCTGGCCATCCGTTGCCTGGGCGGTATTACGAGAGAGAAACTCCATATCCTGAGGGAGGCTGACGCTATTTTCCGGCATGAGATTGAGACCAAGGGCTACCGGGACCAGGTCTCCCAGTATTTCGCGGTTATGACAGGTCTGCAGTCAGTTGGTGTTACCCATGGGACCAGAACCTACGACTACACCATCGCCTTGAGGGCAGTTAAAACCGATGATTTCATGGCCGCCCTTCCCGTCGAGTTCCCCTGGGAATTCCTGCAGAATATCTCTCGCCGCATCACGGAAGAGGTTCCCCATGTCAGCCGGGTGGTCTATGAGTTGACGGGCAAGCCACCGGCGACCATCGAGTGGGAGTAG
>CAZAKT010000012.1:0-44870 GCA_964486135.1 uncultured Mageeibacillus sp. | reverse complement strand
GTTAGCCGGCATCCTGCCCTGGGAGCCCGGACTTTCCTCAGCGCCTTCCTTTCGAAAGTGCGCCGCGACCATCCGGCTGACTCAGCACTTGATCCTACCTATTATACGTAATAGAGCCTGGGGGTACAAATGAAATTATTTCAGGGGGTCTCCAGGAATTCCTGAAATTCATCCAGGATAGCCTGGGAGGCCTTGTCGTAGGGGGCCTGCTTTTTCAGCCGCTGGAGGCGTTTTTGAAGATAGGCCTCAAGGGCCGGGTCCCGGTCCCACTCCCTGGCCGCCAGGCCCTCCCTGGTGCGAAGGAGGATCCGGGGACCCAGAAAAAGTTCCAGAGGCCTGAGGGTCTCACTGACCGGCCCTCCCGCTTCCGCCAGGATTACCAGATAGACCTTGTCCCCCTCCAGGACATAGTGCTCCTCCCGGATGGAAAGGCCGAGACGGACCAGGGCCTCCCGGAGGCACTCTTCCTTTGTCTGTGGTTGGAGGATAAGCCGGACCGGCCGCCTGGCCTTCTGGGGGTGAGCTTCCAGGATACCGGCTATGGTCTCCCCGCCCAGGCCGCTTATCAGGAGAAGATCGTCCTCCCGGACGTCAAGCCTGTCGAGGCCGTCTGTCAGGCAGGTCTCAAAGCCTTGGACGACGCCCTCCCCTTCTGCCCGCCTCATGGCGGCCTGGAGGGGCCCCTGGCGCAGATCAGTGACCAGGATGGATTGGCAGTGGCCGTTCTTCAGTAATTCAAGCGGTACCCAGGCATGGTCGCAACCGATATCAATCAAGCGGCGGCAGGGTATCCGGCCGGCCAGATCCAGGAGCAAGGCCAGCCTTCCCCGCCTGCTTTGCCCTCCGCTTGAAATCATCCGTCGGCTTTACTCCAGGTATTCCCGCAGCCTGGCGCTCATGTTGGGCCCCCGCATCTTGCGCAGGGCCTTGGCCTCGATCTGCCGGATGCGCTCACGGGTGACGTCGAACTCAAGGCCAACCTCCTCCAGGGTCCTGGCCCGTCCGTCGTCAAGGCCGAATCTCAGGCGCAGGACCTTTTCCTCCCTTGGGGTCAGGCCGGACAGCACCTTGGTCAACTCCTCCTTGAGCAGGGTGGTCGCCGCCTGATCCGCAGGCGAAGGCGCGTCCTCATCCGGGATGAAGTCTCCCAGATGGCTGTCCTCTTCCTCCCCGATGGGTTTTTCCAGAGAGACCGGTTCCTGGGAGATTTTCATGATCTCGCGGACCTTCTCCGGGGTCAGTTCCATCTCAGCCGCGATCTCCTCGACCTCCGGCTCCCTGCCCAGCTCCTGCACCAGCTGTCGCTGGATCCGGATCAGCTTGTTGATGGTCTCCACCATATGGACAGGAATCCTGATGGTCCTCGCCTGGTCGGCTATGGCCCGGGTGATGGCCTGGCGGATCCACCAGGTCGCGTAGGTACTGAACTTGAAGCCCTTGGTGTAGTCAAATTTGTCAACCGCCTTGATCAAACCCAGATTGCCCTCCTGGATCAGATCCAGGAAATGCATACCCCGCCCCGTATAACGCTTGGCGATACTGACGACCAAACGGAGGTTGGCCTCTATCAGATGCTGTTTCGCCTCCCAGTCCCCGGCTTCCATCCGGGCGGCCAGTTCCTTCTCCTCATCGGCAGTCAGCAACTCGACCTTGCCGATTTCCTTGAGATACATGCGGACGGGGTCGTCGACGATCATGGCATCGTTGAAGGCTTCGGCCTTCTTGTTCCGGTCCCTTTCCCTGATTTCACGCTCGATCTCGTCCTCATCGATAACCTCGATGCCGGCCCGTTCCAGCATGACGATGACATCGTCCAGCCGCTCCTCATCCCATTTGATCCGTTCCAGATAATCGAGGACTTCCTGCTGCTCCAACTCACCGTCATTGTCCTTCCCGTGACAGATCAGGGGATAGATGGCGTTCAGGTCAAGGTCGGTATCCGTAATGCGCTCCAGCAGGACCTCGTCATCCGTCTCTTCGGAATCCTCCTCCTCCTCTTTTTTGTCATAGATGGAATCGTCAATCTCGTCCTCGGAATCAGAGAGGAACTCCTCCTCCAACTCTTCCTCCTCGTCCTCTGTCAGGGAGGTGACGGACAGGCCTTCCTTCTCCAGCTCAACCGGCTCCCCTTCCTCCCCCTGCTCCTCCATACCAAGATCAAGCTCCAGCTCATCGTCAGAGAGGACCTCCAGCCCGGTCTCCCCATGGGGCGCGTAATGTGAGACGGCAAGGACAAGCGGGGCGGCCACTTCAGCCTCCAATCCGGGCTGGTCCCCTTCAGCTCTTGCGACGGCCATAAGGGTCGCGGTCCGTGCCAGGGCCTCCCGCCAGCTATCCAGGACCATCAAATCTTCTTTATCATTAACCATATTTATTCTCCTTGGGTAATCATTCTAAAGGCATCCGCTGCTGTTGTCAGCTTGGCGGCCTGGGAGAAATGCTCCTCCGCCTCAGCATCCGAACCTTCCATTTCCAATTCATGCGCCTTGCGGTTCAATCGCGAGGCTTCCCGCCGCCATCTGTGGAGCCGGAGCTCAGCCAGCTTCTGTAGGTAAACCCTCTCCTCCGCCTCAGTCGACAGTTTGCTTTCCTCCATGGCGTGCAACTGCTTCTGGATCAGGGAATGGATCCGGTCAGGATCGGGCAACTGATCCCCTTCCTGGCCCTCCTGGTCCGCTTCCAGAATACTATCGACTATAGAATGCAAGGAGGCCAGTGTCAACACTCCCTCCCGCGCGTCCCCCAGTGCCCTTGAGGCAATCTGACGCAGGATCCTGCTGGAAAAATCGTCAGCGGACAAGGGGGCGGCGACCCCCTGTGAACGCAAAAACTCTTTTACAGCTGTATCCAGGGCGTATTCCTCCAGCTGGTCCCCCCTCAGCCTGAGCCCTGTATCCGCCAGCCGGTTGTCATAGGCCAGCATCATTAAAAGCAGAATCTCGGTTCCACTGTAGGCGGTCCCCTTCCTTCTGCTTCCCTCTTTGACCCGGGTCCTGGCCTGGTCGGTTTCCAGGGCCCCCTCCGCCCCCCTGACCAAACCCCGCCTCCGGTCAATCTCCTCACCGACAGCCCGGCGGCTTATCTGCAATTCTTTTGCCAGCTGTCCCCCGTAGATCTCTCTTTTGGTGCTGTCGGCCTCAGCGGCCAAGAGGTCCAGGGCCCTGTCACGGTACTCACTGTCCGGCATACCTATGGCTTCCTCCTGGTCATGTCTCAGGAGGGCCAGCTTGTAGCCGGTCAGGTCATAGCTCTCCGAGAGGGCTGCCAACAGGCGTTCCCGTCCGAATTGCTCCAAGTAATCGTCCGGGTCCTTTGCCTCTTTCAGGTAGATGTAGCGGGTCCGGATCCCGGCTTTTTCCAGAATCTCGCCTGAGCGGACACTGGCCTCCCTGCCGGCCCGGTCACTGTCCATGAGGAGGGTGACCCTGTCGACATACCGGCCGATCAACTGGGCCTGGTTCCGGGTCAAGGCGGTTCCCAAGGGGGCCACCGCGTGATCCAGGCCCGCCCTGGCCAGGGCCAGGACATCCATATAGCCTTCCACCAGGAACCAGAACTTGGAGGGACTTTTCGCCGCCTGGGGAATACCGAACAAATGCCTGTTCTTCTGGTAAACCACTGTCTCCGACGAGTTTATATACTTGGGCCCCTTATCCTCCAGCGCCCGGCCGCCAAAGGCCAGGACCCGTCCGTTCGAGTCGATGATGGGGAACATGACCCGGTGGCGGAAAAAGTCGTAGTAGCCCTGGCCCGACCGCCTGTCAGGCAGGACCAGACCTGCATCCAGCATGGCTTCATCCGGAATGGACTTGCCAGCCAGCCGGTCATAGAGGGCCCGGCTCTCCCGGGGGGCGTAACCCAGCCCGTATTTCCGATAAAGGCGCCTGTCTATGCCCCTTCTTTTGAGGTAGGCCCTGGCCTCCTGACCCAGAGGGCCCTCCAGGCTGGTGTAATAGAAGCCGGCCGCCTCCCTCAGGGCTTCGTAGGCTTCGCGCTGCTTACCAAAACGTTCCTTCCAAAAATCATCTTCTGTTTCTTCAAGGGTTACGCCTGAACGTTCGGCCAGGAAGCGGATGGCTTCCGGATAGGACAGGTGTTCGATTTCCCTGATGAACTTGATGACATTTCCACCCTTCTGGCAGCCGAAGCAATAGAAGATCTGTTTACCCGGCGAGACGCTAAAAGAGGGTGTCTTTTCATCGTGGAAGGGGCAGAGGCCAAAGAGGTTGAGGGAACTTCGCTTGTCCAGCTTGACATAGGAAGACACGACATCGACGATGTCGTTGGCTTCGATCACCGCGTCTATGCTATGTCTTGAAATGAGTCCCAATCGTTTGCCCCGCCCGGATAAAGCCCGGGAATTTGCCCATAAATCCACAAGTACATTATACGACATCAGAAGACGCGAAAACGGCCCGCCGTCCGGGAACAGCGCGCCGCCGATCTCTTTTCAGGCTGTCAGTCCGGCCTTTTCAGGTCAAACCCTGGCCCGCAAGCCTATTTCGCTTCCTCTGATTCTTTCGGAATAATAGTATTGATAGCCGACTTCTTGAAGGTGAGCATGGTGTTGGCGACACCCGAATAGATGGTCACTTCATCATCAGTGATGTTGGCGACACGGCCGATTATCCCACCAATGGACATGACCTGATCGCCCGGTTTCATGACTTCCAGCTGCTCTTTCAGCTTCTTCTCACGTTTCTTCTGGGGGCGGATGGTGAAGAAATACATAACGCCGACGATCAAGAGGAAGGGAAGCAGGGTGTAGAGCAGGCTGGTCAAGCTGCTTGTCGCCTTCTCCTCTACACCAGCCCCGGCTGCCTCAAGCAAGATAGGAAATAAGGTCATAATGATCCTCCTCGGTTCATCTGTCCCGGCCCCGCTACAAAGTAAGAGTGTAACTCCCGGTATAAGCGCTAAGGGCCGGACAGAATGAGTCTATCATAAAACAGGCCTGGGTTCAGCAAGATTTTTCTTTTTATAGTTATCAAGAAATTCCCGGCTGAAACTCAGTAGCCTGTCCTCCCGTATAGCCGTCCGGATCGCTTCCATCAATTGGATAAGGAAGGCCAGGTTATGCCAGGACAGGAGCCGGAGGCCCAGGATTTCCCCGCAGCGGATCAGGTGGTGAAGATAGGCCCGGGAATAATTCCGGCAGACATAGCAGGAACAGCTGGGGTCGAGGGGGAGGTCGGAACGCTGATGGACGGCATTGCGGACGACTACCCTGCCGGCCCAGGTCAGGGCCGTACCGTTGCGGCCGACACGGGTCGGAAAGACACAGTCGAACATATCGACACCGCGCAGGGATCCTTCGACCAGATAATCAGGTGAGCCAACCCCCATCAGATAACGTGGTTTGTCCTTGGGCATGATGGGCAGGATGCTTTCGAGCATGGCGTACATGAGTTCGGCCGGTTCTCCGACCGAAAGGCCGCCGATGCCATAGCCCGGCAGGTCATAAGAAGTGATTTCCCTGGCACTCTGGATACGGAGATGCTCGTAGGTCCCCCCTTGGACGATGCCGAAAAGCGCCTGCCGGTCCGACCGGCCCCAGGCCTTGACGGACCGCTCCAGCCAACGGGTGGTCCGCTCAAGCGATTTTTTGACATAGGCCTCCTCGGCCGGCCAGGGAGCGCATTCATCCAACTGCATCATGATGTCGGATCCAAGCGCCTCCTGGATGGCGATCGCCTTCTCAGGGGTCAGAAAATGCCTGGACCCGTCAATATGGGAACGGAAGTGAACCCCCTCCTCTTCGATGTCCCGGGGCCTGGCCAGGGAGAAGATCTGGAAACCACCGCTGTCCGTCAGGATGGACCGGTCCCAGTTCATAAAGCGGTGAAGGCCGCCGAGCTCATCTACCAGCCCTTCGCCCGGCCGCATCCAGAGATGGTAGGTATTGCCCAGGATTATCTCAACCCCAATCTCCTTCAGTTCGTGGGGGGTCATGGTCCGGACCGTCGCCCGGGTCCCGACCGGCATAAAGACCGGCGTCTCAAAGGAGCCATGGGGTGTGGTGACAAGGCCATACCTGGCGCCGCTTTGCCGGCAGACATGTTTCAATTCAAAGCTGACAGGAGTCAAGTCAGCCCTCCTTCCCTGCTTCAGGTAAAAGCAACATGGCGTCGCCAAAGCTGAAGAATCGGTACTGCCTGTCCACCGCCTCCCGGTAGGCCGCCAGGATCGGCTCACGCCCCATGAGGGCAGAGACCAGCATGAGCAAGGTTGAGCCAGGCAGATGGAAATTAGTGATCAGGGCGTCTACAAGCTTGAAGCGGAAGCCCGGATAGATAAAAAGCCCGGTCTCCCCGGAAGAGGGGCGGAGGAGAGGCCCGTCACCCCCCCCGCCGGCCACGCTTTCCAGGACCCGGCAGGCTGTCGTCCCCACGGCTATGACCCGGCCGCCCTCCGCTTTGGTTTTCAGTATGGTCGCCACCGCTTCCTCCCCCAGGCTGAAGCTCTCCTGGTGCATCAGATGATCCGTGATCAGGGCCTCCTTGACAGGTCTGAAGGTGCCCACCCCCACGTGGAGGGTCAAGCGGGCCAGGGCGACCCCCTTGGATTCAATGGCCTTGAGCAGGTCCTCCGTAAAATGGAGCCCGGCCGTCGGTGCAGCGGCGGAGCCTGAATTTGTCGCGTAGACCGTCTGATAGCGCTCGGGATCCCTGAGTTTCTCATGAATATAGGGGGGCAGGGGCATTTCACCGTACTGGTCCAGGAGGGAGAGGAGCTCACCCGACCGATTGAAGGAAACGATCCGGCTGCCGTCTGCCTCAATGTCCACCACCTCTGCCTCAAGTCTGCCGCCGGCGAAGAGGAGCCGGCTACCCAAGCGGGCCTTCCTGCCCGGTTTTACCAGGACCCGCCAGTTCCCCTGGCCCGCGGGGCCCAGAAGAAGAAATTCCACAGCGCCCCCGGTCCCCGCCTTTTCACCGTAAAGACGGGCCGGGATGACCCGGGTATCGTTGATGACCAGGCAGTCCCCCGGTTCCAGATAGGCGGGCAGGTCGGCGAAGATCCTGTGCTCCAGGGGCTCCTGTCCCTTCATGACCAGGAGCCTGGCCTGGTCTCGCCTGGCGGCGGGATGATGGGCGATCAAGGATTCAGGCAGCTGGTAAAGATAGGAGTCAGTCCTCAGATCAGGAGGGATTTCAAGGGTCATGGCGCAAGTCCCCCGGCAGGAGAGCTTCCAGGGCCGAAAGTGTCGCTGTCAGGGCCGCGTCCGAGCGGCCGGTTCTGATCCTGCCGCGGTCCTTCTTCCTGACCCTCCCCTCCTTTCCCTCCAAGGGAAGGAGTCCAAAATTGGCATTCATGGGCTGGTAGGATTGGGGGTCCGATCCGGTCACCCAGGCGGTCAGGGCGCCGATCATGGTCTCCGGAGGGGGCAGGAGCCGGCTCTTGTCCTCCTCAGGCAGACCCAGAACCTGGGCCACCGCCTGGATTCCGCTGATCAGACCGGATCCAATCGCCTCCACATAGCCTTCCAGACCAGACAATTGGCCTGCGAAAAAAAGCTTTTCGTCCTTCTTGCTCTGGAAAGCCCTCTCCAATACCAGGGGCCCCTTTAGAAAGGAATTCCGATGCATGACGCCGTAACGGAGATAGACCGCCTCCCTTAAGGCGGGGATGATCCCGAAGACCCGCCGCTGCTCGGGGAAGGTCAGCCTGGTCTGGCAACCAACCAGTGACCACATGGCGCCCGCCTTGTCCTCTTTTCGAAGCTGGAGGCAGGCGTAGGGGCGTTCACCGCTTGTGGGATCCGTCAAGCCAACAGGCCGCAGGGGGCCAAAACGCAGGGTATCCTCCCCCCTGGCGGCCAGGACCTCGATGGGCTGGCAGTCCTTGAAATAGGTCGGATCGAAATTGTGGACCGGGGCCTTTTCCGCTCCGACCAGGCCTTCCTGGAAGGCCTGGTAGTCTTCCCTGGACAGGGGACAGTTCAAATAATCCGCCCCGCCCTTGTCATAACGGGAGGCCAGGAAACTGTGAGCCCGGTCGATGGAGGATCCCTCAACGATGGGGGCGACCGCGTCAAAGAAATGGAGTCCCTCACCGCCCGTCATAGCCTGGATGGATTCATAAAGTCCTCCTGCGGTCAGGGGGCCCGAGGCGACAATGAGGGCGGAATGGCTTTCCAGAAGTTCCTCCACTGACTCCACCTTCTTCTCAATTAGCCGGATCAGGGGGTTTTCCCTGATTTTCTCCGAAACAGCCCCTGAAAACAAGTCCCGGTCAACGGCCAGAGAGCCGCCTGCCGGTACGGCCATTTGGTCGGCTATGGCCAGCAAGTGGCATCCAAGACTCCGCAGCTCACGTTTGAGCAGGCCCTGGGCCGTATCCGGACGGTCTGACTTGAGGGAGTTGCTGCAGACCAATTCCGCGTAATCGGGAGATGAGTGGGCCGGGGTCATTTCCCCGGGCTTCATCTCATACAGTGTCACAGGCAATCCGAAGCGGGCCACCGTCAAGGCGGCCTCAGAGCCGGCCAGGCCGGCGCCGACCACAGCGATCCCCCGGCCGGTCTTCTTCTCTACCTGGTCCCTGCCGCCCATCAGTCCTTCTTCTTGGTCTTCTTTTTATTGGTGGGACAGTCCTTGTTGGAGCAGCGCTCGTAAAATCTGCCACGGAAGCGCTTGCTGACCATATAGCTGCCGCAGCTTTCACAGGATTTCCCGTCAAGGGGCAAATCGAAACCGGCGAAGTCACAATCTGGATCCTTGGACTTGTCGCAAAAATAGAGGAGATTTCCCCTCTTGATCTTCCTTGACCTGACCGGCGATCCACACTTGGGGCAATGGGACTTGGTCGGTTCGGAGATGGTCTCCGTATACTTGCAGTCGGGGTAGCGGGTACAGGCGATAAACTTGCCGTAACGGCCTTCCCGGATGACCAGGTCCCCCTTTTCGCATTGGGGGCAGGTCTTGCCCGTCGGGATGTCCTCGACAACGATCTTTTCCGCGTTTTTCATGGCCTTGTCGACGTCCTCATGGAAGGGCCTGTAGAAAGCCTCCAGGACGTCAACCCAATCACGTGACCCCGACTCTATCTCATCGAGCTCATTCTCCATTTCGGCTGTAAAATCCGTGTCTACGATATTTCTGAAGTGCTCCTCCAGCATGCCGGTGACCGTACAGCCCAGTTCAGTCGGCTTGAGCTGCCTGCCCTCCCGCTCCACATACAAGCGGTCCATCAAGGTGGAAATGGTCGGCGCGTAAGTCGAGGGCCGGCCGATCCCCAGTTCCTCCATCTCGCGGATCAGGGAGGCCTCCGTGTAGCGAGGCGGCGGCTGGGTAAACTTCTGCTCCGGCTCCAGCCGCTGGAGTTGGAGGATCTGGCCTGCCTCGAGTTCCGGGATATCGACCAGGTCGGGCTCACTGTCCTCCTTCCCCTCTTCTTCCTTCTTGGACCCGCCCTCCGTAGCCTGGACATTGCCATAGAGGGTCAGCCAACCCGGGAAGACAAGTTTTTCGCCCCGGGCCCGGAAGAGGTTCTGCTTGGCCAGGATATCGACGGATAGCTTGTCATAAACAGCCGCCTCCATCTGGGAGGCCAGGAAACGCTTCCAGACCAGCTCGTAGATACGGAATTGGTCCGGGGTCAGGAAGGCCTTGACCCGGGAGGGGGGCAGGTCGAAATGGGAGGGCCGGATGGCCTCGTGCGCATCCTGGGCCTTGCTCTTGTTTCGGTAATAAGGGGCTTTGGCCGGGAGATAGGCCTTGCCGTACTTCTTTTCAATCAGCTCGCGCGCCGACTTGACGGCATCCTGGGAAAGGCGGACCGAATCCGTCCTGATATAGGTAACCAGGGAAGTCTGCCCCAGGTCACCCAGGATGACGCCCTCATAGAGATTTTGGGCGGCTGACATGGTCCTTCTGGAGGTAAAGCCCAGGGCCCGCGATGCGCTCTGTTGCAGGGTACTGGTGGTGAAGGGGGCGTAGGGCCTCCGCTTCCGGCTGCCTTTCTTAACCTCATCCACCACATAATCACAGCCTTCCAGCTCCAGCAGGAGGACATCCAATTCCTCCTTGGAGTGGATGGACCGACGGGAGACCCGGCCGCCTTTCTTGACGCCCTGGTAAAGGGAGGCGAAGGGGGTCTCCCCCTCTGTCCTTGACAGGAGGGCCCTCAGTTTCCAGTATTCCTGGGGGATGAAGGCGTCAATCTCCCGTTCGCGGAGAACAATCAAGCGGGTCGCCACCGATTGGACCCGGCCCGCGGACAGGCCCTTCCTGATTTTCTGCCAGAGGAAGGGGCTGAGCTCATAGCCGACAAGCCTGTCCAGGATCCGGCGGGATTGCTGGGCATTGACCAGGTCCTCATTGATGGGACGGGGCTCCTCGACGGCGCGGGTGACCGCCTTGGCTGTTATTTCATTGAAGACGATCCGGCAATCGCTCTTGCTGTCGACCTTCAGGATATGGGCCAGGTGCCAGGCGATGGCCTCACCTTCACGGTCAGGGTCGGTAGCGAGCAGGACCCGGTCGGCCTTGGCCGAGGCGGACTTGAGTTCCCTCACAACCTTCTCCTTGCCCGGGAGCGTCAGATACATGGGTCTGAAGCCCTTGTTCACATCGACGCCGATTGTCGAGGCAGGCAGATCACGAATATGGCCAACCGAGGCACGGACATCAAAATCACCGCCCAAATAACGGGCGATTGTCTTGGCCTTGGCGGGTGATTCCACCACGAGGAGTGTTTTTGTCATCTAAATCAGGCTTCTTTCCATGAGAATTCTTACCAATATATACTTGAGAATACCCCATCTGTCAAAAAGCCGCTTGGGACTGACCTAAACTGAACGCGAATAAAGGCCCCGGCTCTGCTTGATCAGGCCGGTTTTCTGGAGCAGGGCCATCCTGAGGACAAGGGTCTCCCTGTCAAGACCGGAGGCTTCCATAAGATTGGCCAGGGTGCGCGGCGCGTTATCCAGGGTCGCCAGAATCAGCCGGTCCTCCCAGACCCCCTGGCTGAACTTGTCCTCCCTCCCCGTCCGGACAAGGCCTGCCTCCCCCTCACAGGCCGGCAGACCCGGGATGTCGTCGACCTCCTCGATCAGAATGGCCCCGTCCTTGATCAGGCTGTGGCAGCTCCGGCTACGGCCCGAGAGGATGGAGCCCGGCACGGCCAGTACGTCACGACCGTGGTCGGCGGCAAAGCCTGCCGTGATAAGGGTCCCGCTGGAGGCAGATGCCTCGGTGACCAGGACCGCGTCACAAAGGCCGGCCAGGATCCTGTTTCTTGCCGGGAAATGACTGCGGCGGGGAACCGTACCGGGCAGATACTCGGTAATCAAAGCCCCCTGTGCCTGGATCCGGGAAAAGAGGGACCGGTGCTCGGGCGGATAATCGATGCCCAGGCCGCTCCCGATAACGGCCAGGGTACTTCCCCCGGCTGCCAGGGCCGTCGCGTGCGCCAGCCCGTCTATCCCCCTGGCCCCACCGGAAATAACCGGGACCCCCCGTTCGGCAATCCTGGCCGTCAGGGCCTTGGTCACCTCCACCCCGTAGGGGCTTGGCCTCCTCGATCCGATAATTCCGACCGTGAAGGCCTGGTTCAGGGCGGAGACCCGGTCCCCACTCACAAAGAGGAGGGCCGGCGGATGGCTGATGTGGCGCAGGCGGCCGGGATAAGCGGCCTCCAGAAAACTGAGGACCTGCCAGGAGTCTGGGAAGTTCTTGCCCTCCAGGGCCTTCATCTCACAGAGGAAGGCCTGAAAAAGCAGGCTCTCCTTGTAGAGGCCCTGTTTATTCCCCTTTTCCAGGTAATCCGCCAGATCCTCCAGGCCACCCGCCGCCCGGATGATCCGGATCCGGTCCGCATTTCTTATCCGGTGTTTGACACAGGCGGAAGTAAAGGCAATGGCCTGGCGGAGCCGGATCAAGGCGGGGTCTCCTTCCCGGGCCAGGGCAATTGGGTCTTGTAATGGAAGGCCTCCGCCACCGCTTCCAGGCTAACGTATTCACTTTCCTGCAAATCGGAGATGGTCCGGGCCACCCGGAGAAGGGAATAGAATGAACGGGCTGTCAGGAGGGCCGTGTCAGCCAGGCTGGACGCGAAGTCCAGGACCTTGGTGGGGATCAGGAAATTATTTCCCGGGTCCCTCAGGGCCTGTTGGCTGTTGCGGACCCCTTCCTCCCCCCACTTGACCGCCCTTTGCTCCTGCAAGGCCCAGGCAGCCGCCACCTGTCTTCTTATAATCCCGGGGTCCTCCACTTCCTTGACCCGGCTGGCCTGTTCGACCAGAAGGCGGGACTCGACCCGGGTCAGTAAGGCGACCAGGTCGAATCGGTCGAAGAGGGGGCCGCTGATACGGGACAGGTGGCGGGCAACCTGCTGGTCGGGGCAGCGGCAGTGACTGCCCGGCTCCAGCAGATAGCCGCAGCGGCAGGGATTGCAGGCCGCTACCAGGAGGAAATCCGCGGGGAAGCTATAGTTTGCCCCGGCCCGGGCCAGATGGATGACTTGTGACTCCAGGGGTTCGCGGAGGGCATCCAGGACCCGGGCTTTCATCTCTGTGACCTCATCCAGGAACAAGACCCCCTTGTGGGCCAGGCTGCATTCACCGGGGACCAGGCGGGTCCCGCCGCCGATCAAAGCCGATACCGTGGCACTGTGGTGGGTCTGGCGAAAGGGTCTTTCACCTGATCTGATTTTCGTCAATCCTTCCCTGCCTGCCGCGCTGTGGATCCGCATGACCTCCAGGGTCTCCTCCTGGCTGAGCGGGGGCAGGATCTCCGGCAGGGCCGAGGCCAGCATGGACTTGCCGCAACCCGGCGCCCCCATGAGGAGCAGGGGATGCCAGCCTGCAGCAGCGATGATACAGGCCCTGATCCCTTCCTCCTGGCCGGCAATCTCCTGGAAGAGTCCACCCTCTTCCTTGAGGGGCTCGGGATCTTCCCCCTCCCAGGTCCTGGCCTTCCCCCGGATCCCGGAGAAAAGCTTGACGGCCTCTCTCAGGTCACGGACACCGTCGTACCCGATCCCTTCGACCAGGCTTGCCTCCCTTCTTCCCTCTTCCGGACCGATCACCTGGCGGATGCCCTGGCCGGCCAAGGCCAGGAGTCGTCCGATCAATCCATCCACCGGCTTGATCCGGCCATTCAGGGCCAACTCGCCCAGGAAGGCCGGAAGGGGACGGCCGACAGGCGCCACAATCTGCGAGGAGGCGGCCAGGATGGCCAGAGCCAAAGGCAGGTCGAAGGCACTCCCCTGCTTGGGCAGGGAGGCCGGGGCATAGCTGGCGATGACCCGACCCTTGGGGAACTGGTAGCCGCTGTTGCAAAGGGCGGCCCTGACCCGGTCACGTGACTCGCGGATGGCTGGATCCCCCCTGCCCGATATATCGAAATTGGGAAGGCCCGGCAGGATGGAAACTTCTATTTCCACTGGCACCCCATCCAGTCCGGTCAGGGCACAGGAGCTTACACGATGATAGGCCGGCCTTTTCATGACCTTATTGTCATTAGCAGAGCTGGCAGGATTTTTCACCCTCCTGGGACACCGGCTGCCGGATCAGGCCATTTCGACGGCCAAGGCCGTTGTTTTTGGTGTTATCATGTTTTTGCAAGCCTGACCCTTGTCTTCAGCATAGAGGGAGAGTTACTATGAAAATCGGTATCGTAGGATTGCCAAACGTTGGTAAGAGTACCCTCTTCAATGCCTTGACCGGGTCATCAGCCCTGGTCGCCAACTACGCCTTCACCACCATTGAACCCAACCTCGGCGTTGTCCCCCTGCCTGATGAGCGGCTGACCCTCCTGTCAGCCATCAACCGGACAGACCGGATCGTGCCTGCCACTATTGAATTCGTCGACATCGCAGGCCTGGTCAAGGGGGCCAGCCAGGGAGAGGGCCTGGGCAACCAATTTCTATCCCATATCCGCGAGGTTGACGCCCTCCTGCATGTGGTCCGCTGTTTTGAAGATGAAAGTCTGGTCCAGGTCACGGAATGCCTGGATCCGGTCCAGGACTTTGGAACGGTTGAACTTGAACTCCTGCTGGCGGACCTGGCCCACCTGGAAAAAAGTCTGGCTAAAATGACCCGGGCCGCCAAGGGTCACGACCCCCGGATCCTGGCTGAAGTCGCCCTGATTGAAAGGCTCATCGGCCATCTGGACCAAGGAAAACCCGCCAGGACCTTCGAACCGGAAGGCCAGGAAATCAATTTCCTGGACCAGATCAAACTCCTCACAGGGAAACCCATCCTGATTGTCGCCAATGTAAGTGAATCGACCGATCCTGAAAACGACCCCTGCCTGAAACCCATGATCGATTTCGCCCGGGATCAGGACCTGGCCATCCTGCCCCTGGCAGCTGGAATCGAGGCTGAACTTGCTGAACTCCCGCCAGATGAGCAGGCCCTCTTCAGGGAGGAACTGGGCTTTTCCGAAAGCAGTCTTACCCGTGTAATCCGGGAAAGCTTCCGACTGCTCGATTTGATTTCTTTCTTTACGGCGAATGATAAAGAAGTCCGGGCCTGGACCCTGCAAAGGGGGAGCCCGGCATCCAAGGCTGCCGGCAGGATCCACTCGGATTTTGAGCGGGGCTTTATCCGGGCTGAGGTCATCGCCTTTGAGGATCTGAAAAAGTCCGGTTCCCTGGCAGCCGCCCGGGACCAGGGTCTTATGCGTTCAGAGGGAAAAAGCTATCCTATCCAGGATGGGGATTACGTCTTCTTCAGGTTCAATGTCTAGGAGTCTTCCAAGGGAAGGCCTTTCAGGCGGATGCCCCGCTGACCCAATTCACGGCGAAGCAAGCCCAGAACTTCTTTTTCCAGTTCAATCAGGCTACCGTCGTTGACAATCTCATATTGGGCCAGGTCGCGGTACTCTTCCCTGGTCATCTGGACCTGCATACGGCGCAGGGCCTCCTCTTCCCCCATCCCACGCCGCTTGAGCCGCTGGAGCCGAATCCCCTGTTCAGAAGCTACCGACCATACCTGATCGCAGACATCCAGGAAACCGCGCCTGACAGGAATGGGAACATCCAGGGCGACCACCCTGGTTTTCCATCCCTCCAGCTCCCTGCGCTTAGCCTCCATGGCCAGGATGACATCTTCGTGGACAATGGCGCTCAGGCTATCCAGTAGCCGTTTATTGCTGAAGGCCATATCGGCCACCCGCTTCCTGTCCAGGGACCCGTCCTCCCTCAGAACCTCCGGGCCCAGCGCCTCCGCGACTTTCCGGGTGGTTTCACTGGCTTTCGAGGTCAAATCATGCGCGATTGAATCCGCGTCGATGACAGGAATACCGACCGAGCGCAGGATGGAGGCGACGGTGCTTTTGCCGCTGCCAATTCCGCCTGTAATGCCAATGACAAACATCTTAGATCATGTCTCCCCAGGTCCGGCCTTTTTTCGTGCCTGCCAGCAGGGGTACATCCAGGGTCATAGCCCCTTCCATGGCTTCTTTCAACAGCTCCCCTGCCCTATCCGCATCCTTTTCCACCACCTCCAGGATCAGTTCGTCGTGGACCTGGAGGATGATCGCGGCCTCCAGCCCCTCCTCCTTCAAGGACCGGTCCACCTGGACCATGGCCATCTTGATCAAGTCGGCCGCCGTCCCCTGGACAGGCGCGTTCATGGCCGCGCGCAGACCGAAGTTGAAGACATTCCGGTTCTGGGACTGGAGTTCAGGCATATAGCGTCTGCGATGGAAGAGTGTCTCGACATAACCCTTTTCCTTGGCCTCTTCACCCTGCCTTTCAAGCCAGGCTTCAACACCTGGATACTTGGCGTGAAAGCGCTCAATAAAACGGTGGGCTTCCTGGAGACTGATACCCAGGTCCCGCGAAAGGCCAAAATTGGAAATACCATAGGTGATACTGAAATTGACTGTCTTGGCGACCGATCTTTCGGCCTGGGTGATCTCATCCTCATCCTTGCCATAAAGGGTGGCGGCCGTCACCCGATGGACGTCCCTCCCGTCAAGAAAGGCCTGGGTGAGGTTTTGATCCTTGGAAAGGTGGGCCAGGAGGCGAAGTTCGATCTGGCTGTAGTCGGCGCCTACCAGGAGCCGGCCGGCCGGGGCGATGAAGAGTTCGCGTATCCGTCTCCCCCTTTCTGTCCTGACCGGGATGTTTTGAAGATTGGGGTTTGAGCTTGAAAGCCTGCCGGTCGACACAAGGGCTTGATTGTAGGAAGTATGGACCCGGCCATCCGGGGCGATTTCTTTTTTCAGGCCCTCCAGGAAGGTGCTCCGGAGTTTAGAAAACTCCCTGAACTCCAAGATCTGGTCGATGATGACATGGTAGCCTTTCAGCCTTTCCAGTTCACTGGCGGCCGTGCTGTACTGGCCGCTGGCCCCCTTTCGTCCCGGCGGCAGTTTAAGATCCACAAACAAGATCTCCGCCAGCTGCTGGGGCGAGTTTATATTGAAGGAATGGCCGGCCTCCCGGTGGATATCAGCCTCCAGGCTGGCCAGCTCCCCGGCCATTTCAGCGGATGCCTCCTCAAGGGCTTCGAGGTCAATCAGGACCCCCTTGCCTTCCATATTGGCCAGGATGCCTACCAGGGCGGTCTCGACCTGGTAAAGCCGGTCCAGGCCCCTCTCACTGACATCAGCCCGCTGGGACCTTACCGCGGCCGGAAATTGGACAGCCAGCTTCTTCTTCCGCTCCCAGGGGTCCGCCAGCAGGGGCAGGGCCTGGTCGGTATCCTCCTGGAAGTCCCCGCCAAGGATGGCACGGAGGGCATAGTCGATATCATCACCCCGGCCCAGTTGGTTCAGTAGGTAGGCGCCGATCATAAGATCTGCCACCGGCCTGTCCGGCGCCCCCCGGCCGGCCTTCCTCAGTTGTGACTTGTAGTCCCAGGTTACAAGGGCCGCCGTCCCCTCCTCCAGAAGGTCCAGGATCTCCTGGGCCTCCTTGATCCTGACACAGGCTCCTTCAATCGCCAGGATTCCTTCCTCCCCCTCCTCCGGAAGGAAGAAGGCATAGTCCTCCCCTTCGCCTCCCAAAGCCAGGAGCTCTTCCGGCTTGTCCAAGAGCTTGACCGGTTCAGGGATCGGGCCCTTATCCTCCTTCTTTCCCCCGGCCCGGTCAAGGCCCAGCCGGTCGATAAAGGATCTAAAATCAAGTCTTGACAAAAGCCCGGTCAGTGCCTGCTCGTCGACCAGGTCTGCCGTGGCCGATTTCAGCAGGCTGTCGGCTTGGGGCAGGGGTGCCTGGCGGCTGATTGTTGCCAGGTCGCGGGAGAGGTAGGCCAGTTCCCTGCCTTCTTCCAGATTGGCCAGGAGGGCCCCCTTCTGCTCGTCCAGATGGGCGTAAACCTGATCAAGTGAACCATAGCGCTGGATCAGGCGGAGGGCCGTCTTGGCGCCGACCCCCTTGACGCCGGGAATATTGTCGGACGCGTCCCCCATGAGGGCCTTGACATCCAGCCACTGTTCCGGATCAACCCCATAGGCTTCCCGCATGGCGGCCGGCGTTATGGTCTCGCTTATTGAGCCGCCCTTTTGCGTTGTCAGCAATACGACGGCTGTCCTGTCGGATACAAGCTGCAGGGCGTCCCGGTCACCGGTCACGATAAAAACACGCATGCCGGCCTCTTCACCCTGGCGGGCCAGGGTCCCGATCAGGTCGTCAGCCTCATAGCGATCCAGGCCCACCGGCTGGAAGCCCAGAGCTTCAAGCAGGTCGCGGGCAAGAGGGATCTGGCGGGCAAGGTCTTCCGGCATGGGCCGCCGGCCCGCCTTGTAGGCTTCATATTTTTCATGCCGGAAGGTATCGCCCGGCCTGTCCATGGCGGAGACGATGTGGGTGGGCCCGATCTCCTCCTTGTACTTGAGCAGCATATTGGTGAAGGCCAGGAGGGCCCCGGTCGGAAAGCCATCGGGAGCCGTCAGCCGGCTCCGGCCGGCAATGCCGTAAAAAGCGCGATTCATCAGGCTGTGGACATCAAACAGCAAAAGTGTTTCTTGGTGGGTCAATGGAGGCTCCTTGCGTGATTCGGGCTTGGGTCAGGATTGGGCCGTTTCATCCGGCCTGGGCTGGAGCGGCAGCGTGGAATCATAGGGGATATTGGGCAAACGGCTTAACATAAGGGATTCTGTCTGACCGGCGCTGCACTCCAGCGCCGACAGGAGTTGGTTCAGGAATTGGGCCAGGCCTGTTTTCCTGTCATTGATCAGGCCCTTCAAGATCCGGATTTCCTCCCTCAACAGTTCAGGGTCCTCAATCTGGGACAGGATATTGATTTTCTTGTGCTCTGTACGGGTGATCATCTCTTCCTCCAGGAAGAGCTCCTCCTTCATCTTCTCGCCTGGACGGAGTCCCACATAATCAATGGGGACGTCAACATCCGGGACCAGGCCTGAAAGCCTGATCAGGTCGCGGGCCAGATCATCAATCCTGACCGGCTTGCCCATATCGAGAATGAAGATCTCCCCTCCCCGTGCGTAGGCGCCCGCCTGGAGGACCAGGCTTGAGGCCTCCGGAATCGTCATGAAGAAACGCTCCACATCGGGATGGGTTACGGTCACGGGCCTTCTTTCCCTGATCTGCTTCTCGAAAAGAGGGATGACACTGCCACTGCTCCCCAGCACATTGCCGAAGCGGACCGCCGCAAAGGAGGTATGGGGCCAGTATTTATTGAGCATGAGGATGACGATCTCACACAGCCTCTTGGTCGCGCCCATGACATTGGTGGGGTTGACCGCCTTGTCCGTTGAGATGAGCACGAAGCGGTCCACCCCGTAACGGGCGGCCATGAGGGCCGTATTATAGGTCCCGTAGACATTGTTCTTGACCGCCTCACCGGGACTGTCTTCCATGAGAGGGACGTGCTTATGGGCCGCCGCGTGAAAGACCACCTGGGGCCGCCATCTCTCAAATACCTCCGCCAGGCGTTTGGCATCCCGTACCGAACCGATCAGCACCTTCAGGTTGAGGCCCTTGCCGTAGCGGGCGAAGAGGTCCTGCTGGAGGTCGTAGACACTGTTTTCGCATATATCCAGTAAAACCAGGACCCGGGGCTGGAAAGCGGCGATTTGGATGGCCAGCTCCGATCCGATCGAGCCCCCACCACCCGTAACCAGGACCACCTTGCCCTTGATGAAGCGGCTGACCCGCTCCATATCATAGTTGACAGGATCCCGGCCCAGGAGGTCATCGATCTGGATATCCCGGACATCGGACAGGTGGACCCGGTCCTTGCTCAGCTCGGAAAAGAAGGGCAGGAGCCGGACCCGGCAATTGGTCTGGTGGCAGATCTTCAGGATATTGCGCAGGGTCTCGCTGGGGGCGGAGGGAATGGCTACGATGATCTCGTCGATCCGGTATTCCTCGGCCAATCTGACGATATCATCCCTGCCGCCCAGGACGGGTACGCCGTTATTCTTATAATTCAAAATCAGGGGGTTATCGTCCACGGCCAGTACGGGGATCCGGATCGACTGGGTTGATTTGAGTTCAACGATGATCTGGCCTCCTGCCTGCCCTGCGCCCACAATCATGACCCGGATATGCTCCTGGCCCTTCTGCCCCTTCTTGACCCGGCTGATCAGCTGCCGGGCCCTGTAGAATCTGTAGAAAATCCGGATGGCGAATACCCCTGAGGTAAGGATGAACCAGTAGATGATATAGACAGCCAGGGGGAAGTTCTTTTTAAGTATCTGGAGGGCACCGACGGACAGGGCCAGCTGGAGTGTGGTCCCCGCGATCAGGACCAGATACTGGGAACCGCGGGCATAGGGCCACATCTCGGTATAAAAACCGCTCAGGTGGAAACAAATCGACGCGATCAGGGCAAAGATGTACCAGGTCATCTTCAGGTTTTCGAACATATTGGCCGGTACCGTACCCTCATAGAAAATGAAGATGGCCAAACCAAGCGAGATGACGCTTACCGAGAGATCATAGACGATCAGGAAGAGTTTTTTTGGGGTCAGCTGGCGCATGGGGGTAAAGCTTATTTACAAACCCTGTCTACGGCGCTTGAGTCCATTTGTTCAGGCCGGATTTTCTTCGTCACCGGCCGCCTGGTCGCCCAGGAGACTGTTGATGTCCTCGAGTAGAAGGTCGACGCTGAGTCCATGAGCCTGGCAGGCTTGCTCAATCGTCTCATTGGCGGCCAGCATACAGCCGATGCAGTGGAGGCCATGCCTCATCAGGCGGCCGGCCATATCCGGGTGCATCTGCAGGAGATCCATTATCATCGTGTCTTTATCAGCTTTCATGAGTTATTCCTCTTATTCATAGATTATTTTTCTGCTTGCTCAGATGTTAACGCATTGAGAAGACTTATTTCAAGATCAGACCCGGTTTGATACCGGGATTATCAAAAAAACTGCAATCCAGCCCTTTTGTTACGCGCATAGTGGTCAAAGGCTTGACAAGACTGTATTTGAACAGGATAATAGGCAATGAATATTGCCGGAAGGAGGCACCCTAATGAATAAAACTGATCTGATTAACGCGGTGGCTGCCGAAACGCAGCTGAGCAAGAAGGACAGCGAAAAAGCTGTTTCTGCTGTTTTTAACGTGATCACCGAAGAACTGGCACAAGGTGAGAAGGTCGTCCTGGTTGGATTTGGTACTTTTGAAGTCCGTCATCGCGCCGCCCGCAAAGGCCGCAACCCCAGCACAAAGGAAGAGATTATGATCCCCGCCGCGAAAGCGCCCGCATTCAAGGCAGGCAAGGGACTGAAGACGAGAGTCAATGGCTGATCATCTATCTGCTTGGATTTTCGAAGAGGCTGTCGTCGCGGACAGCCTCTTTCATTTCTCCTCTTCCTCAAGTTTATCCAGGACTGCCCTGACCTGCTCCGTCAGCCGGGCGATGGTCCGCCCCACAGGCAGACTGGTCTCCCCCTCCCGCAGGAGCCTATCGCCTTGATTCCCCTGGCCTGACAGCTCACGGCGGGCCAGGTCGTCCAGGAGATAGCGGACATTTCTTTCGATCTGATGGGCCTTCAGCCTGTATTTCCTGGCCATCTCAGGGTAGAGGCGTTTGCTGATGGGGTTCAGGAGGGAGATATCCTGGGCCGTCACCCTCAATATATCGCCCAGAAGCCTGTAGCCCCGGAGTTGGGTATTCCACTCATAGCGGTCAAGCAACTCCTCGACCGCCCTTCTGATCCGGAACCTGCCCGCCTCCTGGCTGCTTATCTGCCGGCCCAGCAGCCTGTCCGCCGTCGTCATTATTTTTCTGGTGGCGAAGGGGGAACCCTTGCGGGCATCGACCAGATAGTGCACCCGGCCGGTCGAGTCCAGGACACCGAATACGCCCCGCCGGTTCAAGAGGTCTTCGACGTGGTTCAAGAGTTCCCGGTTGGAGGCGACCAGGTAAAAACCAAACTCATTGGCCGGTCTCCTCGCCAATTCTCTTTGTTCGGATGCCATATCGGAGTTGATCAGATGGTGACGGAGCATGACTTCTTCCTCCTGAAAGCATTATGGAAGAAGGAGCTCCTCTCTTTTTCGCTTACATCGAAAGTGGCCCGGAGTCTACTTATCGAGGGAATCTCCCAGGGGGGTTACATGGATGACAAAGCGGGTCCCCGGCGTAAACATGATCTGGTAGCGACCCTGGGCTTGATTATCGAAGCTACCGGGAACGAAATGGTAGCTCTTGTTGTCGACGATGAGGGAACTCCTGCCCAGCTGGACAGACTGCATATCAATCTCCAGGACGTCATACTGGCGGGCGGCCATCAGAAGGAGATCAAAAGAGCGGGGGACCAGCTGGGTAAAGGAGAAGTAGAGGATGGCCAGGATCAGGACCAGGGGGGCGATATAGGAGGCCCTCAGTTTGTTGGCGTGGTTCCAATTATTGCGGAGCATCTTGATAAGGATGATCAGGAGGGCCAGGACCATGGCCCCGCTCGCGGCCAGGCCCAGCAGGAAGTAAAGATGGGTCATGGCAGGCTATCCCCCTTCTGCTCCTGGGCCAACCAGGCAAGGAAGGCCTCCTCCTCCATCAGGGGCAGGCCCAGTTGCCGCGCCCGTTCGGCCTTGGAGCCTGGATTCTCCCCCAGGATGACCGCGGTGGTGGATGCGGACACAGACCCCGATACACGGGCGCCCAGCGCCTCCAGGGCGGCCCTGGCCTCTGCCCGGGTCAGGGAGCCCAGGCTGCCTGTAAGTACGTAGCTCTTTCCCTCCAAAGGTTTTTCCCCCCCGGTGTCAGTCTCTTGGAAGACCAGGCCCGAAGCCTCCAGCCTGTCCAGGAGCCGGACCGATTCCGGCAGGGAGAACCAGTTCCTGATCTCCCGGGCCGTCGCCGGACCCACATCCCGTATGGAGGCCAGCCTCTCCTCATCCGCAAGGGCCAGCTGGCGGATATCCGGCAGCTCGGCCAGCAAGGCCCTGGCCGTCTGCCTGCCTACCAGTGGAATCCCGAAGCCCGTAAGCAGGCGCTCAGGCCCATTTTCCTTCGAGGCTTCAATCTCTGCCAGGAGCTTGTCAACACTCTTCTGACGGCCGACAGCCCCACTTTCAATCAAGTCTTCCCGCCTGGTGCCCAGGCTGTAAAGGTCCGCAATTGATTTGACAAAACCCAGGGAAGTCAGCGCTTCCGCCGCTTTATCACCCAAGCCATCGATTGCCATGGCCCCCTTGGAGGCGAAGTAGGTCAAATGGCGGATCAACTGGGCGGGGCAGTCTATATTGGTGCAATAGAGGTCGGCGCCATCCCCCGTGTATTCCGTCCTGGCAGCACAGACCGGGCAGTGGTCGGGAAGCTTGTAGGGAACGGTCCCTTCCGGTCTTTTCTCCCGGATGACCTTGACAACCGCTGGGATGATATCGCCGGCTTTCTGGACCAGGACCCTGTCGCCTATCCTGACATCCAGCTGGTCGATCACGCTCTGGTTGTGGAGCGTCGCCCGCCTGACAGTCGATCCCGCCAGTCTGACAGGTTCAAGTTCGGCCAAGGGGGTGATCCTGCCTGTCCTCCCCACCTGGGCGCTTATATCGACAACCCGGGTCTCCTTTTGCTCAGGGGGGTATTTGTAGGCGACGGCCCAACGGGGGTATTTGACCGTCTCCCCCCAGACAGCCCGCTCACTGAGCTCATCCAGCTTGATGACGGCGCCGTCGATACCGAAGGGGAGGCTGTCCCGCTTCGCCTCGATGGTGTCCACGGCCTCCATGACCTCCTGGGCTGTCCCTGCCTTGATGACAAGGGGAATAACGAAAAAACCAAGGTGGCTGAGCCAGTCCAGGGCTTCGGAATCGCGGTCAAATGTCCGGTCAGCCTGCTGAAGTTCAAAGGCAAAGAAGGAGAGCTTACGGCCCCGGACGATGGAAGGATCCAGTTGGCGCAGGCTGCCGGCCGCCGCATTGCGTGGGTTGGCGAAGACCTTGCCCCCCTCTGCCTCCAAAGAGGCGTTCAGGGTCTCAAAGGAAGCCTTGGGCATGAAGACCTCCCCCCGGACGACCAAGTCCGTCACGGCCTCTGACAGAATCTGCGGGACGGCCTTTATCTCAAGGATGTTCTCGGTCACGTCCTCGCCAGCCGTCACCCCGTCCCCCCGCGTCACCCCCCGGACCAGGCGGCTGTTTTCGTAGGTCAGGCTGACCGACAGGCCGTCTATCTTCATTTGGACCAGGAAGCCGGCCTCCGGCGTCTGCCCCTTGATCCTTTCAACGAAGGTCTTGACCTCCTCGCGGTTGAATACATCCTGGAGGGAGAGCATGGGAAAGCGGTGGGGCACCGGGGCGAATTTCTCTGAAAGTCCCCCTCCCACCCGTTGGGCCGCTGAATCGACCCCGACAAGACCCGGCCATGCGGCCTCCAGATCCTCAAGCCGGCGGAGGAGCCTGTCGTAATCGGCATCCTCTGCCTGGGGTGAATCGAGATCGTAGTAGGCATGGTTCAGGGCCTTGAGCAGCTCATTGATGGAGGCTATGAGCCGGCCCGCCTCCCCTTCTGATTTTGGCCCGGGCGCCGCCAGGAGACGGGAAAGCCGTTCGGCCATCCCGTAGTCCTGGCCGCTGATTTGTCCTGGGCCCGCCATCAGGCCTTTCCGCTACAACCCAGCACATTGACCAGCTTGTGGGCAACCATCTCCTCGATGGCCTTCCTGGCCGGGCCAAGATACTGGCGGGGATCGAAGTGCGAAGGATTCTCCGCCATGTGTTTGCGGATGCTGGCAGTCATGGCCAGTCTCAGATCGCTGTCGATATTGATCTTGCATACCGCCATAGCGGCCGCCTTGCGAAGCATGTTTTCCGGCACGCCCGAGGCGTCCGGCATGGAGCCGCCGTATTTATTGACCAGGGCGACATGCTCCGGCGTCACGCTGCTGGCCCCGTGGAGGACAATGGGGAAGCCCGGCAGGCGTTTTTCAATTTCCTCCAGGATATCGAAGCGGAGTTCGGGTTTTTGGCCCGGTTTGAACTTGTAGGCGCCATGGCTGGTGCCGATCGCGATGGCCAGGGAGTCACACTGGGTCCTGGTCACAAATTCCTCCACCTCATCGGGATCCGTATAGGAGGCATCCTCGGCTGACACCTTGATATCATCCTCAATACCTTCCAGCCGGCCCAGTTCAGCTTCGACGACCACCAGGGGGTCGTGGTTGTGGGCGTAGTCGACAACCCGGCGGGTCAGCTCGATATTCTCCTCAAAGGGCAGGTGCGAACCGTCGATCATAACGGAGGTGAAGCCGCCGTCTATGCATTCCTTGGCCAGTTCAAAGCTGTCACCGTGATCAAGATGCAAGGCGATGGGCAGGTCGGAATCAATCAGGGCCGCCTCCACAAGCTTGAGCAGGTAGGTGGGGTTGGCATAGCGTCTTGCGCCGGCCGAGACCTGGAGGATGAGGGGGGCCCTGAGCTGCTTGGCAGCATTGACTATCCCCTGGATGATCTCCATATTATTGACATTGAAAGCCCCAATCGCGTAACCGCCCTCATAGGCCTTCTTGAACATATCCCTCGTGGTAACTAATGGCATATCTGACTCCAATCTTTATTTTCAGCCTTTCGGCCTTCTTTCCAATTTGTTTTCAGTATAGCACCGCAAAGAGCGGCATCCGGCTCAGGTTTTCCCGTCAAGTTTTTCCAACTGCCCGCCGACCTTGGCCCGCTGTGACTCATACTGTTCTTTTTTTGCTCTTTGCTCCTGGACAACCCGGTCAGGCGCCTTTTGCAAAAACTGCTCATTGCTGAGCATGGCCTCCGCACGGGCAATCTCCCGGTCCAGGGCATCCCTTTCCTTGATCAGACGCGCCCGCTCCTGCTCATAGTCAACGAGCTGGGCCATGGGCACCGCCATCTCACCGCCTGTAAAGACAATGACCAGGCTATCCGCGGGGAAGGGGCCGTCCGACTGTCTTGTCAGTTCCGAGATACCGGCCAGGCGGGCCAGGGTGGGGCCTGCCGCGGCCATACCGGCCGCCAGTCTCTCGTCATCGCTTCTCAGCCTGGCCGCAAAGCGCTTGTGGGGATCGATCTTGTACTCCGCCCGAATATTTCGGACCGACCGAATCGCGTCGATCATGTGGCGCATGACCCTGACCGCCTCCGGGTCGTCCGGGTAGAGATCCTCATCCGGCCAGGCCGAACTGATCAGCATCTCCCCTTCATGCAGGATCCCGTAGATCCGCTCGGTCACAAAGGGCATGAAAGGATGAAGCAGGGCCATGGTATCGGAGAAGACCCGGTAGAGGACCTCCTGGGCCGCCAGGCTGGTCTCTCCCCCTCCCTGCAACCTCTCCTTTACCATTTCGATGTACCAGTCGCAGAAGGAGTCCCAGAGGAAGGAGTAGATTTTCTCCTGGGCCAAGCCCAGTTCCAGTTCTTCCAGGTGGCTGGTGACCTCCCGGATGGTCTCCTTCAATTCCGACATGATCCAGCGATCCTCAATCCGGTAGTCCCCTTCCCGGACTGCGGAGAAATCCAGCTTCCCCTCAAGGTTCATCAGGATGAAGCGGAAGGCATTCCAGATCTTGTTGATGAAATTCCGGCCATTTTCGAACTTGTCCTCCCGCCAGCGCTGGTCATTGCCCGGCGCGTTGCCGTTGATCAGGGTGAAGCGCAGGGCGTCCGCGCCGTAGAGGTCGATCATCTCGAGCGGATTGACCCCGTTGCCCAGGGATTTTGACATCTTCCTCCCCAACTCATCCCGGACCAGGCCGTGGATGAGGACGGTGTGGAAGGGTGGGCTCCCCGTCTGGTGGAGGGCGGAAAAGATCATGCGGGCGACCCAGAAAAAGATGATGTCATAGCCGGTGACAAGGACCTGGGTCGGATAGAAGGTCAGGAAGTCATCCGTTTCGTCCGGCCAGCCCAGGGTGGAGAAGGGCCAGAGCGCTGAGGAAAACCAGGTATCGAGCGTGTCTTCCTCCTGGCGGAGCCTGGCCCCCTTGCAGGCCGGGCAGTGGTCGGGCGCTGTCTCCGCCACCATGATCTCTCCGCAGTCATCACAGTACCAGGCCGGGATCCGGTGGCCCCACCAGAGTTGCCGTGAAATACACCAGTCGCGGATATTCTCCATCCAGTTGAAATAGGTCTTCTTGAAACGATCCGGAAGGAAGCGGGTGTCACCCCGGCGGACGGCCTCGATGGCAGGTTGGGCCAAGGGCTCCATGTGGACAAACCATTGGAGGGAGATCCTGGGTTCAACCAGGGAGTGGCAGCGCTGGCAGGTTCCGATATTATGGCGCCTGGCTTCCGTCTTGACAAGCAAGCCCTCCCGCTCCAGATCCTTGACAACAGCGGCCCTGGCCTCCTCCACGGTCAGGCCGGCATAGGGTCCGCATTCGGTCGACAGACGGCCGTCCGGCGTCAGGATATCAATCATGGGGAGTTGGTGGCGGAGGCCGACCTCATAGTCATTGGGATCGTGGGCCGGCGTTATTTTGACGAAGCCCGTCCCGAATTCCGGGTCGACATAGCTGTCTGTGATCAGGGGGATGACCCGGTCCGTCAGGGGGAGGCGGAGTAAACGCCCTACAAGCGTCTTGTGACGCTCGTCGTCCGGATGCACGGCCACCGCCGTATCGGCCAGCATGGTCTCCGGCCGGGTGGTCGCTATCTCAATCCAGCCCTCTCCGTCGGCAAAGGGATAGCGGATGGTATAGAAACTGCCCTCCCTCTCCTCGTGCTCGACCTCGATATCCGAGATCGAGGTGGCGCAGGAGGGGCACCAGTTGATCATACGCTCGCCCCGGTAGATCAGGCCTTCCCTGTAGAGATTGACAAAGACCCTGTTGACCGCCCGGGTAAGCCCTTCATCCATGGTGAAGCGGTGGCGCTGCCAGTCACAGGAGAGGCCCAGGCGCTGCTGCTGACCTATGATCCTCTCATTGTATTCATCCTTCCACTTCCAGGCCCTTTCCAGGAAGCCCTGGCGGCCGACTGCCTCCTTGGAGAGTCCCTCCTCGCGCATACGCTGGACCACCACCGCCTCAGTCGCGATGGAGGCGTGATCCGTCCCCGGCAGGAAGAGGGCATTCTTCCCCCGCATGCGCTGGAAGCGGATGATGACATCGGGAAGGGTGTTGTCCAGGGCATGCCCCATGTGGAGCTCCCCGGTCACATTGGGGGGCGGCATGACGATACAGAAGGACTCCTTGTCGGAAGGCGCCTCCGCCTGGAAGGAAGCGGCCGAAAGCCAGGCCTGATAAAGGGCGGCCTCCTCCCTGGCCGGATCGAAGCTTTTCGCAATTTGGTCAATTGACTTCATATTATAAAGGTCCTCCTGCTTTACTCTGTTTCAGGCTGATAGTTGAATTTGACCCGGATGAAAACCAGGCTGCCCCGGGCCCCAGGATCGGTGATCCGGAAGGCCAGACGGGTAATCCGGCTGGTATCATTGGCCAGTTCCCCCTCCCCCCAAACCAGGGACTGTTGCCTGAAGGCATCTTCTATCCTGCGCGGCCGGGATTCAAATACAACCCCATTGGCATCCTCCAGGAGGAGCTGGATGCTTTTCTCCTGGTGGTCGGGATTGAGCAAGGTCAGCTCAATTTCCTTGTAGGGTGTCAGGTCGAGTGGCGGGTAGGCGGACGCGTCCGAGACGGCGGCGTCGATCTCAACCGGGCGGTCATCGGCGTTCCCGTAGCTAAGGAGGATATCCGCCTTGCTGTAGCCGTGTACCTCGTCCGTCAAGTGTAGCTCCCCCCTGCCCCGGCTGATCCGCCAGAGCTCATTCTCCCTGGGCCAGTCCTTCTTCTTGGTCCGCGGGGTATTGCGGGTGAAGGCCTCACGCCAGCTGAAGTAACTGAGACTGTCACAGTCAGCCCAGGGCATGGGCAGGAGATAGGTCGAGGGCTCCAAGTCCACACGGAAGGGGAGGACCGGGATCCCGTCAACACCCTGGAGATTGGCTTCACTGTTGAAGGCGGCGAAGGCGTAGCTTATGGATTCGGGATCCTGGATATGATCGTGCCAGACCAGGACCCGGACCCCATAGAGGATGCGGGCCTCCGCCCTGACAAAGACGCGGCTGCTGTCACAAAGGGCGAAGCCCTTCAGTTCCGTATCACCCTGCCGTAACTGCAAACCGTGACCCCGGCTGGCCTGAGGCGACAGATCGATCATCCATTTGTTTCCGATCCTCTCCATGGACACCGGATGGGGCGCCCCGTCAGGCAGGTCCCCCCCCCAGACCAGGCCCCGGGCGACCGCGGCCATCCTCCTGCCGATCTCCCGTTTGGCATAAGGGGTCAGGGCGGCGCAATAGTAGTCGTGCTGGGCAAAGGCGGGCGACAGATCATAGACGGTGACCAGGCCGGCCTTGACCGGAAGGATATGGCAGGCATGGGCCAGCATCTCATTGAATACCGCGAGCCCGAAGGCGTTCTGACCCTGGTAGAGGTAGGGCGGCAGCTGTGATATGACCAGGATCAGTTCCTCTCCCGCGGGCTCAAAAAGCTCGTTCACGGTATCGATCAGGTGGCGGAGGGCCCGGAGGTAATACTCCGGACTGTCCATATCGCTCTCGCCCTGCATCCAGAGAAGGCCTCTCAGGGACAGGCCCACAAAGGGGGCCACCTTGTGGTTGAAGATGGCGGCCGGCTGGTTGCGCGGCGCGAATTCGCGCTCCAGCGGGACCATGTCCTGGATGACATTGGCCTTGCGGACTATCGCCCGGGGTACAATCAGGGGCGGGGCCGAGGGACGGTCAGGCCTCCTCCCATCCAGGAGGGCTACCGTCTGCGGCCGGGGGAAGGTCCGGCCCAGGCTGACCCTGTCGGAGGGCTCCTCCTGGAAGACATCGACCTCTTCCAGATTCCAGCTGGCCTTGTCCCGATAGAGCTTGACCTCGCGAACATGGTTCTTGGTGATGGGGTCCGACTCGATGATATCCCTGGGGATCCAGGCGTGGAGGTAGGTTCCGGGGCAGGAGGCATTGATTACGCCAACCGGGATATCCTCCTCATAATGGAGGTCACGGGCGAAGGTGAAGGCGATGGCAGACATCTCTCCCATCTGATAAGCCTGGTCGCCCCGCTGCCATTCCCCCCCCTGCGCCTCGCCAAGGGGTGTGTAGCTGTACTCGGGGACCTGGTCGGAGAGCCCGTCCTGGTTCATCTGGAAAAAACGGATTGAGCCCAGATTGACACAATCGGGGAGGAGGCTTTTCGCGTCCGACTGGTTGACGGACTGGGCCATGTTGTCCTGCCCGGCGGCAAACCAGACCTCCCCCACCAGGATATCGTCGACGACAAGGACCTCGACGCCTGAACGGACGGTCAAGCGGTAGCTGTCATAGGATGCCTGGAGGGTCGGTAATTTGAATTCAAAGTAGCCGTCAGGGCCTGTAAGATCCTGCTCAGAGTAGATCAGGCCATACTGGATGTCACTTTCGACCTGCCGCCTGATTTCCGCGGGGAAGCGCTCCAACTGAACAGCGACCGGCATCTCGGCCTTGGCAAAGCCAAAGAGCCTCGAGGCCACCTTCTGTTGTAGGACCATACCATGGCCGAAAACCGCGGCCAGCCGCAGAGCAGACATCCGCTAATCTCCCCTTCCCTTCCGATGACACGCCATTCAAACAATTATACCCTTATCAAGCCTGACCGGGTCAAGAATGACAGCCAGCCTGACGAGGCGGGCGCCCTGCGCCGTCTCCTGGTCAAGCCCGCCGTATAATACCAAAGCGTCCAGAAGCAGATCAAGTCTCAGATGATCCTTGCTGCCTGCCCCCCCGGTAAAGACCACCCTGTCCTCCTCCAGGGCATCCGTTGACAGAAGACGGGGGCCCAGATCGACGGGAAGACGTTTATTCTTGTGGAAGCGGATTACCTCAACCGGTCCGCCCGATTCAAAGGCAGACTGGAAGGCCCGGCCTATCCCCGGGGCTTCCAGCAGGTATTGGGCGGCCGTCACACGGGCCATAAGGCTCCTGCCCCGGCCTTCCTCCTCAAAGGCCTCAACCAGGGCCACCCCCCTGGGTAAGGTCCGGTTCAGGGCTGCCACGGCCCCTTCGAGCTCGAAGGTCCCCCCCGGATCGATCAGGCTTATCTCCAGGGGATCACGCCGGGTTTCGATCCCTAGTCCGACGGGCAGGGCAAAAACTATTTCAGGCCGGGGATTGAAGGCGTCCTCTGTCCAGGAAAGCGGCCAGCCAGCCCGGCTGAAGGCCCGCTCGAAGAGGCGCATCATATCCAGATGGGCCAACCAGGCCGCGGGTCCCTCGCGCCGGTAAAAGGCCAGTATCCGCCGTTTGTCGTCCGCCATATCAGCTGCCTCCCGGGCAGACGCCCGTCCTGTAAACCTGGCAGCCGCATGCCGAGCACAAATCGTAGCAGGAGGCTGTCACAGATCCCTCCCTGGACTTTTCCCACTCCCGGAGGAGGAAGCTTTTATCAAGGCCCACCTGGAGATGATCCCAGGGAAAGACTTCCGCTTCGGATCGCTCCCGCGTATAAAAGGGGGCGCCGCCCTCGACCTGGGCCAGGGCTTCCCACCAGATCTCCGGCTGGAAATGCTCATACCAGGCATCCAGATAAGCCCCGGACCGCCAGGCCTGTTCGACCACGGCTGCCAGCCGCCTGTCCCCTCGGGAGAGTACGGCTTCCAGAACTGAGCTCTCGAAGTCATGCCAACGGAAGGACACCCGCCGGTCCTTGAGGCCGGCCGCCAGCCTTTGCTGCTTTTCCCGCATTTCTTCCAGACTGATCTGGCGGGCCCATTGAAAAGGTGTGAAGGGCTTGGGAATGAAAAAGGAGCAACTGACGGTCACGTGGAGCCGTTTGGAGCGCTGATCACGGGGCAGGTCGTCCCAGACAGCGACCAATTTCCCTACCAATTCGATGATGCCGTCGACATCCTGGTCGGTCTCTGTCGGCAGGCCCAGCATGAAGTAGAGTTTCAGCCGGTCCCAACCGTTTTGGAAGGCGGTCCGGGCCGCTCCCAGCATTTCCTCCTCATCAAGGTTCTTATTGATGACATCCCGGAGACGCTGGGTCCCCGCTTCAGGAGCGAAGGTCAGGCCCGCCCGCCTGGTTCTCGCGATCTCCTTGGCAAGATCAAAATCGAAGGCATCCAGGCGGAGGGAGGGCAGGGATAGGTTTATGTGTTTTGGCTCCGTCAGAGGGAGGAGTGAGCGGACCAGGGCCTCGATCTCCGAATAGTCCGTTGTGGACAGTGAGAGAAGCCCCATTTCCTCATAGCCCGTATTTTCAATCAGCCGCCCGGCTGAATCCAGCAGGGTCTCCTTGCTGCGCTCCCGCAGGGGCCGGTAGGTGAAACCCGCCTGGCAGAAACGGCAGCCGCGGGCACAGCCACGAAGGACCTCCATAACCATGCGGTCGTGGACCACCTCAATATTGGGAACAATTGGTTTGTCCGGCATGGGCGCCTTGTCCAGATCCCTGACCAGCCGCTTGACTATCTTCCCAGGCAATTCCGGGATCTTGGCTGTCACCCCCGCCAGCTGTCCGTCCGCCAAGTATTCGCCCTCATAGTAAGAGGGGAGGTAGACACCGGTTAAGGAGGCCAGGGAGAGCAGGGTTTCCTGCCGGGTCAGCCCCTTCCTCTTCCCTTCCTTGACCGCCTCGACAATCTCAGGCAGTGCCTCCTCCGCCTCACCCAGAAAAATGATGTCGAGGAAGGGGGCGACAGGCTCCAGATTGCAGGCAATGGGGCCACCGGCTATGACCAGGGGATCCCCCTCCCCCCTGTCCCCGGCCCGAATCGGAAGCCCGCCCAGCTGGAGCATGTCCAGCATGGTGGTGTAGGCCAACTCATAGTGGAGGGAAAAACCAACCAGGTCGAATTGACTGAGCGCCGTTCCCGATTCCAGTGAGGTCAGGGGCAGTTTCCCCGCCTTCAAATAGTCCCGCATATCGGTATCGGGGGCGAAAAATCGTTCACAAAAACTGTCCGGATCCCGGTTCAGGAGGGCGTAAAGGATCTGGATGGCGAGATTGGACATGCCAATCTCGTATAGGTCCGGAAAGCAAAGGCCGATATGGAGGCCTCGACCCTCTGTCCGGCTGAAAAAGGCCTCCCCCTTGTCGACCGAGTTCAGTTCACCCCCCGTATAGCGGGCCGGTTTTTTTACACGGCGCAGAAGGGCCCGGTAAGCGGCTTGATCAAATCGATTCATAGAGATCTGTATCTGTCTAGTCTTCCAGGCCGGCGCCCAGGGATTCATAGCCCGGCTTGCCCAAGAGGGCGAACATATTTCTTTTATAGGCTTCCACGCCCGGCTGGTCAAAAGGATTGACCCCGCTCATAAGGGCGGAAAGCGCGCAGGCCCGCTCAAAGAAATAGATCAGATGGCCGATCGCCCTCTCCGTCCGCCCCTTGAGCCTCAGCTCCATAATGGGGATCCCCCCGGCCGCATGGGCCAGCAAGGTGGCCTGGGAGGCCCGCTCATTGACGGTGGTCATGGTCTTGCCTGCCAGGTATTCAAGCTGATCCCAGTCGGATTCCTGGGAGGGGATGATCAGGTCGTCCTGTGTTTCCTCAAAGCGGATCAGGGTCTCGAAGAAGAGGCGGGGGCCTTCCTGGATCAGTTGGCCGAGCGAGTGCAGGTCGGTGGTGAAGTCCGCGCTGGTGGGGATGATACCGCGGCCGTCCTTCCCCTCGCTTTCACCGAAAAGTTGTTTCCACCATTCGGAAAAATAGCGCATAAAGGGCTCATAGGCTACCAGGATCTCAAGGGGGTAGCCCTTCCGGCTGAGCAGGGTCCGATCGACCGCGTAGCGGTCAGCGGGTGACCAGCCCGCGGTCAGGGGGGCCAGGCTCCTCAGGCGTTCTTCCCCCGCCCCGGCCATGAGCTCCCCGATATCCAGGCCGGCCACAGCGATGGGGAGGAGGCCAACGGGTGTCAGGACGGAGAAGCGGCCGCCGACATCGTCAGCGATATCAAAGGAAGGAAGGCCCAAGCGCTCGGCCAGCTCCCTTAAAACCCCCTTGCTGCGGTCCGTCGTGACGGTCACATAGTCGGCCAGCTTCCCATCAGGAACTTGCGCCAGAAGCTCCTGGCGCAAGATGCGGAAGGCGATGGCAGGTTCCGTGGTTGTACCCGATTTTGAGATGACATTTAGGGCCACCCGCTTCCCCCGGGTCACTTGGAGCAGGTCCCTCATATAATCCGCGCTGATCTGATGGCCGGCATAGAGGATGAGCGGTGCCTCCCTCTCCCCTTCCGGCAGGAGGGCCGCAAACTGGTGGGATAAGGCCTCGATCACTGCCCGGGCGCCCAGGTAGCTCCCCCCGATGCCAACGATAATCAGGATATCGAAATTTTCCCGTATCCCTGCCGCGGCCCGCCTGATGGACTCCAGCTCCTCTTCACCCATGGTAAGGGGGAGATCCAGCCAGCCCGTATAGTCCGCGCCCGGACAGTTTCTGCTGTCGAGCTGCTTCCGGGCGGTCAGGAGCTGGGCTTCCATCCTCTGCCGCTCCTCCCCGGAGATAAAGGCCTCTGCGAATTGGTCTTTGAATGTCAACATAATGATCGATCCTTCAGTCAGAATTTATAAGGGGCGTACCAGATAACCGCTGTCGTCGCCACCCGTTACGCGGACAACGCGGCCACGGGAGATGAGCTGGTCGGACACCGCCGGATAGGTTGCCAGCCCCGGGCCGGCCCCATCCGCCTTCGAGGCCCTGTCCGCCTCTTCATCGGTGGAGCCCAGGGGACGGATCTCACCAGGCCGTCCCGCCCGAAGATCGGAAACGACGATGGCCCGTTTCCCGACCAGGCTGTCCACATGCGACTGCATGGAGGCCCTTACCCTTTTTTCCAAATAGACGCGGGTAAGGGCGACACCAAGGGCCAGGACCCCCAGGGAGGCAATCAGGTAAAAGAGGCTTGTCAAAAGCTTCCCGGCTTCAACAGGCGTCATAGGCCCTCCTTTCAGGCCATTCGGACGTAGCCCAGTTCCTCCAGCTGGACCAGGCCGCGCCCTGCGGCTTCATCGCGCAGCTTCTTGTAGGCTTCCGCCCAGGTCATCCTGTAATAGGGGGCCAGGAGCTGCAAGGTGACCCAGGAGAAGCATACGCACATGAGACAGAGGAGGATCCAGCCCAGAAAGGACAGGTCCAGGAGAAAAAGAGACCCGACCTTGCCCCGGGTCATGGCCCGGGAGAGGCGTAAGGCTTTTTTCCCGCCGTAGGAGGGGTTGTCGGCCAGGATAAAGGGGACCAGGCGGTAACGGTATTGTTTTCTGAGCAGGATGAAGCTGAAGAGTAAAAACAAAAGACCTGTCACGGCCAGGAGGGTGAGGCTGAAGAAAACAAGAGGTATACCCAACTGTTTCGCCAGCCGGTAGATCATTCCCTCTGTCAGGGGCATTCGATTGAAAAGGGCGTAAAAAAGGATAATCTGCTGGGGGATCAAGCCAATCCCCAGGGTCAGCAGGGTGGGCAGGGACCAGAGGAAGAGCCAGAAGGACCTCCAGAGCATACCGCCCGCCGTCTTCCCGTACTCCCCCTTCCTGAAAAGGGAGAACATCATGGAGATGGGGGGCGCCATATCGGTGTGGGCTGCCCGCAAATACCAGCGCTCCCTGCCCACTATGATTACATTGCCGATCAGGATCCTGTAAAGGGGCTGGACGAGCAGGATCAGACCGACCAGGAGGACTATCAGCCAGGCCTTCCCTCCCAGCTCCCGAAAGAACTCGGTCATCTGATCCAGGATCCGGTCCAGGTCGATCGATTCACCTGTCAGGCCTGAAAGTCCATCGAAGAAAGAACCGCTGGCCGTGGGAAGGCCCAGGCTGCTTGTGGATGGCATGAGAATGACCAGGGCACCGCTGATCAGGGAGGCCAGGACAGCGACCCCAAGCGCATCACCATACTTGCCCGACAGATTGCGACGGGCCTCCAGTTTGAGCCAGAGCCTATTCATTCTTGACGGCCACCTTTTCACCCTTTGGCAGGCAGTCAAGCCTCTGCCGGTCTCCCCAACTGAAAAGGTAACAGCCACTGCCATCGGTCATGGCCTGATCGCCTTTTTCATGTCCCCCACTTCCTTCGGGTGCCAGATCCACCTTGACCAGGTCAGCCCCGACAATTTCACGGGTCAACCAGAGGTCAGCCAGAGTGTCCTCGATCCGGCGTTGGATGGTGCGTCGGAGCGGCCGGGCACCAAACTTGGGATCGTAGCCCTCCTCCGCCAGGGCCTGGCGGGCTGCCTGGCTGACCTGGAGTTTTATCCCCCGCCGGCTGAGTGAAGCCTCCGGTTCCCGGAGCATGAGGTCGACAATAGCGCGGATCTCTTCCTGGGACAGCTCGTGGAAGATTATGGTCTCATCAATCCTGTTCAGGAATTCCGGTCTGAAGAGCTCCTTCAAGACTGTCTCCACCCGGTCCTCCATGGCCTGATGGCCGGCGGATCCAAAGCCTATCCCGTGCGATTTCAAGGTCGTCCCCGCATTGGAGGTCATGACCAGGATGGTATTCTCAAAATTGATGACCCGGCCATGACTGTCTGTCAGACGTCCGTCATCCAGGATCTGGAGCAGCATATTGTAGACATCGGCATGCGCCTTTTCGATCTCATCAAACAAGACGACACTGTAGGGCTTCCGCCTGATTTTCTCGGTCAGCTGGCCGCCGTCATCGTAGCCGACATAGCCGGGTGGCGACCCGATCAGCTTGCTGACGGTATGGGGCTCCATGAATTCCGACATATCAAGCCTGACCAGGCTGTCCTCCGAGTCAAAGAGGGTCTCGGCCAGGGCCTTGACAAGCTCCGTCTTACCGACTCCGGTCGGCCCGACAAAGAGGAAGGAGGGCGGTTTTTGCTTGGGGGCAAAGCCCGCCCTGGACCGCCTGACGGCCCGGGCCAGGGCATTGATGGCCTCATCCTGGCCGATCACCCGCCGGTGGAGCTTTTCCTCCAGGTTGAGGAGCCTGTCCGATTCGGACTGGGTCAGTTTCTGGACCGGGATACCCGTCCACATCTCAACAACGCTGGCGACATCCTCTTCCGTGATCGCCACGGGGCTGCATTCCGCCTCCAGCTCTGCGATCTCATTTTCAAGCCGAAGGATCTCGGAACGGATCTCCGCCTGGATTTCATAGAGGCGGAGGGCATCCTCCTTGGAGGACCCTTCCGAGAGGGCCTGTTCATTGTCCTCCCTCAGGTCCAGGAGGTTCTCATAGCGGTCGTTCATATGCTTGAGCCGGGTCAGGCACTCGGAATCCAGGTTTTGCCGTGAACCCGCCTCATCAATCAAGTCGATGGCCTTGTCCGGCTGGTAGCGATCCATAATATAGCGGTTGGAAAGGCGGACGGCCGCCTCCAGGACAGGCAGGGTAAAGAGGACATGGTGGTGTTTTTCGTAGTAATCCTTGACGCCCATGAGTATCTTCAAGGTCATGGCCTCGGAGGGCTCATCGATCATTACCTTCTGGAAGCGACGTTCCAGGGCTGAATCCTTTTCGATGAAGCGCCTGTATTCGTCCAGGGTGGTCGATCCGATCACCCGGATCTCCCCCCGCGCCAGAGCCGGTTTCAGGATATTGGCCGCGTTCATGGCGCCCTCGGCGTCCCCAGCCCCCATGATGTTATGGAGCTCGTCGATGACCAGGATGACATTGCCTGACCGGCGGGCATCGTCAACCACCCCTTTCATCCGGCTCTCAAACTGGCCCCGGAACTGGGTCCCGGCCACCATGGCCGTCATATCAAGGAGGAAGAGCTCCTGGTCCAGGAGCTTGGCCGGAACCTTGCCCTCGACGATCCGGACGGCCAGTCCTTCCGCGATCGCCGTCTTTCCGACACCGGCCTCACCGATCAGGGCGGGATTGTTTTTTGCCCGCCGGTTCAGGATCTGGATGGTCCGCCCCAGTTCCTCATCCCTGCCGATAATCCGGTCTATCCGGCCGGCAGCTGCCTCCTCAGTCAGATTGATGGCGAACTGCTCGAGGAACTTGCGCTTTCTCTCCTTTTTATCCCTTGACCGTTTGCGGCCAGAGCCTGACCGCCGGTAGCCTGGCAGTTCATCGGCTTCGCCGATGCTGGCCGGCATGAGCTCCCCGATGGAGGCATGGGGCCGCAAGGTCGGCCGGGCCTCCCCTTCTTTCTCCCCAGCCTCCTCCACTTCCGGCTCCTCTTCTTCCTGTTTTTCGAAGAGTCCCTCACCCAGCGGGAGGCCGGATAAGGCAGGCAGGTCGGAAAAATCCGCGGACAGGAGGCCCTTGAGGAGTTCTTCCGGGCTCTTGGCCGAAATACCGGCCAGGACTTCATTCATACGGGCCGTGATCTCGTCGATATTTTCCTCCGTGATGCCGGCGCGCGAAAAAAGCTGGTCCAGGCCGGGCAGATCCGACTCAAAAGCGCATTTGAGGCAGATACCATCCATCCGGGCCTGTCCGTCTTCATAGCGGGTGGTAAAGATCGCCGCTTCGTTTTTATTACATATAGAACATTTGCTCATTCTTAATCCGTTCCTGTCTCCGTCCCCTCCCTAATCATAAAGGAAGAGTCGGGGTTTCCTCAAGAAGACCGGCCACAAGCCACCTGAACATAGGTCGCTTCCCGGTCAAGTATGGAAGCCAGATAGTGGCCGGTAAAGGATTCCGCCACCTCCGCCACCTGCTCAGGTGTACCGGTCGCGATGACCTGGCCTCCAGCGTCACCACCTTCCGGGCCCAGGTCGATGATATAATCGGCCGTCTTGATCACATCCAGGTTGTGTTCGATCACGATAACCGTATTTCCGGCTGAGACCAGTCTTTGCAGGATCCCGGTCAACCTGTGGACATCCGCCGCATGCAGGCCTGTCGTCGGTTCGTCCAGGATGATCAGGGTCTTGCCCGTACTCCGCTTGGACAGCTCGAAGGCCAGTTTGACCCGCTGGGCCTCACCTCCCGACAGTTGGGTTGAGGACTGACCCAGCTTGATATAGCCGAGACCGACATCCTCCAGGGTCTGCAACCTCCTCGTGATCGATGGGATGTTCCCGAAGAAGGTCAGGGCCTCGCTGACCGTCATATCCAGGACGTCACTGATGTTCTTGCCCTTGTAGAGCACCTCCAGGGTCTCCCGGTTGTAGCGCCTGCCATGGCAGACCTCGCAGGTCACAAAGACATCGGGAAGAAAGTGCATCTCGATCCTGTTGACGCCGTTGCCCGAACAGGCCTCACAGCGGCCGCCCCTGACATTGAAGCTGAAACGACCCGGCTTGTATCCCCGCTGCCTGGCCGCCGGTGTCTCGGCGAAGAGGGCCCGGATCTGGTCGAAGGCCGAGGTATAGGTCGCGGGATTGGACCTTGGCGTCCTGCCGATCGGTGTCTGATCGATGGCGATCACCTTGTCGAGCTGCTCCACCCCTTCCAGGGAGTCGAACTTGCCGACCTGCCGCCTGGAGCGGTTGAGCTCCGTTTCCGGTTTCTTGAGCAGGATATTGTTGACCAGGGAGCTCTTGCCCGAGCCGGACACCCCCGTCACGCAAGTCAGGAGACCTAGCGGTATGCTGACATCTATGTCTTTAAGGTTGTTTTCCCGGGCCCCCCGGATGGTCAGGTATCCCTGGTCCGCCGGCCGCCTCTGGTCCGGAATCGGTATCCGCTTCCTGCCGGAGAGGTACTGGCCCGTTATTGAGTCCGGCTTGCAGGCGATGTCGTCCGGCCGGCCTTCAGCCACGATTCTGCCGCCGTGGACACCGGCCCCGGGCCCGATATCGATGACATGGTCCGCCTCCCAGATAGTCTCCTCGTCATGTTCAACGACCAGGATGGTATTGCCCAGGTCGCGAAGATTCTTCAAGGTCTCCAGCAGCCTGATGTTATCGCGCTGATGCAGACCGATGCTTGGTTCATCCAGGACATAGAGGACCCCGGTCAAGCCGGCCCCGATCTGGGTCGCCAGTCTGATCCGCTGGGATTCACCGCCCGACAGGGTTCCTGAAGACCGGGCCAGGGTCAGGTAGTCCAGCCCCACATCCCGGAGGAATTGCAGGCGGGCGAGGATCTCACGCAAGACGGGCCTGGCTATTTCAGCCGCCGCCTCGGAAAAAGTCAGGGAACTGAAAAAGTCGAAGGCCCGGGTGATGGGGAAGCGGGTCACATCGCTGATATTTTCCTCTCCCACGGTCACGGCCAGCACCTCCGGCCGCAGGCGGGCCCCCTGACAGACGGGACAGGGGGTGACCAGCATGTAGCGGTTGTAGTACTCCTTCATTTCCGGCGAGGAGGTCTCATTGTAGCGCCTTTCCAGGATAGGGATTACCCCCTCCCAGCTGGTATGGTAGGGCCGGCCCTTGTTGTAGCGGGTCCGGCTGGTATCGACGACCAGTTCCTCCCCCTTGTTCCCGAAGAGCATGAGCTCACGGGCCTCTCCGGTCAACTCTTCCCAGGGGAGATCCAATGAAAAACCGTATTTATCGGCCAGGGCCTCGACGTGACAATAGGACCAGCTGTTTTCATCGGTAAAATGAAAGCCGCTGACATCGATGGCCCCGCCCTTGATCGACAAAGTCCCATCCCCAACCACAAATTCCGGCGCGAAGTGGACCCGTTCGCCCAGGCCGGTGCATTCGGGACAGGCCCCGTAGGGGTTGTTGAAACTGAACATGCGAGGGGACAACTCGCCCAGGCTGATCTCACATTCGGTACAGGCCAGCTTCTGGGAGAAGATCTGTTCTGTCACCTGGTATTCCCCCTCCTTGCCGGTCGCTTCCTCGAAGCGGACCAGGACCAGATCATCCGCCAGCTCAAGGGCTGTTTCCAGCGAGTCCGCCAGCCGGTTTTCGATCCCCTCCCGGCGCTGGAGCCGGTCGACCACCACCTCGATGGTGTGTTTTTTATTGGGGGCCAGGTCCAGGTCTTCATAGAGCTCCGACATTTCCCCATCAACCCGGATCCGGGCAAAGCCCTGGGAGCGGAGCTTCTCAAGCAGGCGGAGGTGCTCGCCCTTCCGGTCCCTTACGACCGGGGCAAAGAGGGTCAGCCGGGTCCCGTCCGGCCGGGACATGATGGCGTCGGTCATCTGATCGACCGTCTGACGCTCGATCACCCTGCCACAGACCGGGCAGTGCGGGATACCGACCCTGGCAAAGAGGAGCCGGAGGTAGTCATAGATTTCCGTGACGGTGCCCACCGTCGAGCGCGGATTACGGCTGGTTGTCTTCTGGTCGATGGCAATGGCCGGTGACAGGCCGTCTATCCTGTCGACATCCGGTTTTTGCGCCTGCCCCAGAAACTGACGGGCATAGGAGGACAAGGATTCCACATAGCGCCGCTGCCCTTCAGCGTAAACGGTATCGAAGGCCAGGGACGATTTGCCGGATCCGGATATTCCAGTCAAGACAACCAGTTTATTGCGCGGGATGGTCAGGTCAATATTTTTTAAATTATGTTCTCTTGCGCCATAGACGCTGATCTCTTCTTTCATAGGCTGATTTTAGCATAGGCATATTGGCTGAATGTGACAGGATTCCGAACGATCAGCGCCTATTTCAAGCCTCTCCAGCCTGTTTTTAGGGGCCTTGAGGTTTGCCTCTTTTGCATCCGTGTCCTATAATTTCCCTTGGCTGGTCCCTCAAGAAAGCTGGGTTTTTGTCAGGCCTTCGGACTGCTATTTTTAAAGGGAGTGAACCCGGATACCATGTTCCTGAATCAATTGCCTGTCGATGGCTGTGCCAGAATCGTCCGCGTCCATGGAAGCGGTGAGTTGAGGCGCCGGCTACTGGATATGGGCCTGACCCCGGGCACCATTGTCAAACTTGTCCGAATGGCGCCCCTGGGCGACCCCATGCAGCTTTGCCTTAGAGGCTACAGGCTGTCGCTCCGGCGGGAAGCGGCCCGGGATATCGAAATCGAAGCCCTCCCCTCCTGTGCCGGAAGCTGCCCGCGAACCTGTGCCTACCGCAAGGCTGACTACTGTCCGGAAGACCCTGACTGCCCCGGCAGCCGCCTCCACCGGAGAAGAAGGAACTGGCCATGGCGGAAAAAGAGATGACCTTCGCCCTCATGGGCAACCAGAACTCCGGCAAGACCACCCTTTTCAACCGCCTGACCGGCAGCGAACAGCAGGTGTCCAATTACCCCGGGGTCACGGTGGAGCGGATCGAGGGCCAGATCCGCGACCATCCCGAATTTTCCATGGTCGACCTGCCGGGGATTTATTCCCTCTCCCCTTATTCGCCGGAAGAGGTCATCAGCCGGAATTTTCTCCTGGAGGAAAGGCCCGACCTCATCCTTAATATCGTCGACGCGACCAGCCTTGAAAGAGGCCTCTACCTGACCCTCCAGCTGATTGAGCTCGAGATCCCCATGACCCTGGCCCTCAATATGATCGACGAGATGCCGGCCTTGGGCCGGCAGATCGATGTCGGCCTGCTGGAAAAAGAGCTGGGCATCCCGGTCGTGGCCATATCCGCCAGTCAGAATGAGGGGGTTTCGGAATACATCCGGGTCTCCCTGGAAACGGCCAGAAATAAAATCAAACCAAAGAATCCTGATCTTTGCAGCGGCACAGTCCACCGGGCCATACATGCCCTGGCGGCCCTGATCGAAGACCATGCCGAAAGATTGAAAGTGCCCCCCCGCTTTGCTGCTACCAAACTGGTCGAGGGGGACCCGCTCTTCATCCCCAAGCTGGAGCTGAACGAGAACGAGCTGGAGACGGTCGAACACATCGTCATTGAGATGGAGCGGGAGAGCGGTACCGACCGCTGGGCCGCCCTGGCCGATATGCGTTACGAATTCATCTCAGGCCTGGAGGAAAGGGTCCTGGTCTGTGAATACCCCGCCTACGAGGAAGTACCGACCGCCAGCCGCGCCATTGACCGCCTCCTCCTCCATAAGTATCTGGGCATCCCCCTCTTTTTCGCCATCATGGGAGGGGTCTTCTGGATCACCTTCGGACCCCTGGGCAACTACCTGAGTGAAGCTTTCGCCGACCTGATCGGTCTGGCGGGTGAAGCCGCCGGCCGGGGTCTGGCCTCCATGGGCATGAACCCCATCGTCCGATCAGCTGTGGTGGACGGCCTCTTCTCCGGGGTAGGCAGCGTGGTCGAGTTCCTGCCCATGATCCTGATCCTCTTCTTCCTCCTCTCCCTGCTGGAGGACAGCGGCTATATGGCCCGTGTCGCCTTCATGATGGACCGCCTCCTCCGCCACATTGGCCTTTCGGGCTCCAGTATGGTCCCCCTCCTCCTCGGTTTTGGCTGTTCCGTCCCCGCCGTCATGGCGACCCGGACCCTTCCCTCCAAGCGGGACCGCTACCTTACCACCCTCCTGATACCCTTTATGAGCTGCTCGGCCAAGGTCCCCGTCTACGGCCTGCTGGCCCGGACCCTCTTCCCCAACAGCGTTACCCTGATCGTCCTGGGCCTCTATTTCCTCGGCATGGTCCTTTGTGTCATCACAGCCCTGATCCTGAAACGGACCCTTTTCAAGGGCGAACCCTCCCCCTTCATCCTTGAGTTGCCCCTTTACCGCTTCCCCTCCCTGATTTCACTTGGCAGGCTGGTCTGGCGCCATGCCAAGGAATTTTTTGTCCGTGCCTTCACCATCATCCTCCTGGTGACCATGCTCATCTGGTTCTTCCAGACCTTTGACTTCCGCCTCTTCCCCGTCAGCTCACCTGAGGAGAGTATGCTGGCCCTGATGGCCCGCTGGATCAGCCCCCTCTTCGCCCCCCTGGGCTTTGATGACTGGGCGGCGACCAGCGCCCTCATTGCCGGCTTCTCAGCCAAGGAGGTGGTGATCAGCGCCCTGTCCGTGGCCACGGCCAATACCGCCCCCTCACTCGAGATCGCCCTGACCCGGATCTTCAGCCCTCCGGCGGCCATCGCCTTCCTGGTCTTCATCCTCCTTTACACCCCCTGCGCGGCGGCTGTCACCGTCATGCAGCGGGAGCTGAAGCTCAAGGGTGGTTTTGCCCTGATCGTCCTCTACCAGACAGCCTTCGCCTGGATCATTGCCTGGCTGGCCTACCAGGCTGCCCTCCTGGTCCTGTAAGCTATGAAAGAGGGACAAGCTATGAATCAAGCGCTCAACTCCTACAAAGATAATCTCCAGGGCAAGCGGATTGCTGTCATCGGAGCCGGCATCAGCAACCGGCCCCTCCTCCGCTGGCTTTATCCCATCAACCCACAAATCACCGTCTTTGACATGATGGATCCTTCCGATGACCGCCTGATAAGCATCCAAAAAGATTTCCAGGAGCAGGGCCTGTCCCTGGAATGGATATGCGGTCAAGGCTACCTGGATCAGCTGTCTGGATTTGACCTGATCTTCAGGACCCCCCGTATGAGGATCGATCTGCCGGAACTGGTCAGGGAAAGGGAGAAGGGAGCCCGGGTCACATCCGAAATCGCCCTCTTTTCGGAGCTTTGTCCTGCCCCCATCACGGCCGTGACGGGCAGCGATGGCAAGACGACCACCACTACCCTGATCAGCCTGATCCTGGAAGCTGGTGGCCACCGGGTCCATACGGGTGGGAACATCGGGACTCCCCTGATTGACCGGATCGACAGCATAAGACCCGAAGACCGGGTCGTCCTGGAGCTTTCAAGCTTCCAGCTCCTGGATATGACCCAAAGGATCCACTGCGCCGTCATAACCAATATCATCCCCAACCACCTGGACTTCCATCTGGACTTCGAGGAATACGCCGATGCCAAACAGAATATCCACCGCTGGCAGAAGGCCGGGGATATCCTGGTCCTGAACGCCGGGGACCAGGTCACCCAGGCCCTGATTGAAGGGGCCCAGGGGGAGCTCAGATTCTTCAACAAGCGGGACAGGGAGGGCAGGGCCTCAGCCTGGCGCCAGGAGGGGAAGCTATGGATCCAGCTGAAGGAGGAAGAGGAAGCCCGGATCATTATGGAGGAGGGGGAGGTCCTCCTCCCCGGCAGCTTCAATCTGGAGAATATCCTGGCAGCCAGTCTGGCGACAGCCGGCGAGGTCAGTCTGGACGCCGTCAGACAAGTTGGACGGAGCTTTAAGGGTGTAGCCCACCGGATGGAACTGGTCGCCGAGGCTGGAGCTGTCCGCTGGTATAACAGCTCTGTTGACAGTTCCCCATCCCGGACTATGAAGACCCTCTCCGCCTTTGAGGAAGCCCGGCAGGACCTGGTCCTGATCGCGGGCGGCCAGGACAAGAACAGTGACTACAGCGGCCTGGGCCAGGCCATCGCCCGGACGACCCGAAGGCTCATCCTTTGCGGACAGAACGCGGATTTGATCCTCCAGGCTCTCGAAAGGGAGGCCGGCCCGGCCATGGATGAAATGAGGATCGAGCGGGCCGCCAATTACGAAGAAGCCATTTCCCTGGCCCGGGAGATGGCAGGCCCGGGCGACGCCGTCCTCTTCTCCCCTGCCGGGACCAGCTATGACCGCTACCAGCATTTCGAGGAAAGGGGCAGGGATTTTCGCCGGATCCTGGACCGGCTCCTGGAAAATAAAAGGCCCTGATCTGCGCCCAGGGCCCTTGTTGCCACTTCATTTTTCTCATGCTATAATTCAATCCGTTGCGGACGGCCCCATGGTCAAGT
>CAZAKT010000011.1:0-45392 GCA_964486135.1 uncultured Mageeibacillus sp. | reverse complement strand
TTGGCAGACGCGCTAGATTCAGGTTCTAGTCGGGGCAACTCGGTGGAGGTTCAAATCCTCTTGGCCGCACCACAAAAGACTCCCTTAGGGATACAGGCCCGGGGGAGTCCTTTTTTTGCGTCAGGGATTTACCGTCAGGGTCTTGATATGCCACAACCACATGGCCTCCGGCTGCTTCCCCGCCACCAGCTGTACGGTTTCGGAAGATTCATCCCATTCCGTCCTGCCATTGATCTCAAAGACCAGGAGGGTTGCAGGATCCTCAATTATCTCAGGCGGATAGTTGACGGAAGTACCCTCTTTCGAGGTCACTGTAATAGATGAATACCCGGTGATATCAAGATACTCAAGCACATCCTTCATGAGGACGCCTGTCATCTCGTCCGGGGCGCCGCCCCCCTCCCTTTGTACGGTCAGGCTTCTTTGATCAAGCTTGCCATAGTCAAAGGTCGAGAATACCTTGCTTTTAGCGCCCTCAACGCCAAAACTCCATCGTGGAAGTCCTTCTTCCGTCTTACTACAGGCGGCAAGCGCCACCGGCAGGAGCAGGATAACAAGGATGATCAGGCCGAATTTTCTTTGGATCATGTCCTATTTCCTCCCATTAATATTTTTGATCAAGCTATTTTCAAACCTAAGGAACCGTATCACCGCGGAAGTATGCCGTCCACTGCCTGGTATATTCGTCAAACACCGCCCAAAGCGCCTCATTGTTGGCCATGGCCGCCTGTCCGATCGACCGGCTGTATGCAATACCATCCTGGATGTATTGATCCGTAAAGCGGAGGCTGGAAACCGCCTGGGTCAATACATCTTCCAACTTCAGGAAAGTCTCCCTCGGGGCAATGACGCCTATCACGTTCAGGGCACTGGCAGGGCTCACGTCAACGCCTCCCACATAGAAAGGCAGGGTCCCGCCCAGGGAGGCGGCAAATTTGCCCCTGCAGTCGCCGCCCCCGGGGCCGGTCAGGCTTGCGAACACGATCTCCTCACTGGTGCTGATCGACGCGAATACTGTCTGGACGGGTATGAGCTGGAGGGGCGTAAAATTATCCAGGACCGGGAAGCTGAGGCCCAGGCCGTGTTTGACCGATATGGCCTGGAGCTCGGCGAAGCAAGGGAAAAGGCTGCTGGCGGCAGTCATATCGACGACAGGCGCGTCGGCATTCAACTCCGCCAGGGCTATGCCATAAAAGCCAACATAGCTCCTCCAGTTCTGCTTGTTCTCATAGCTCTTGTTGAGGGGGGACAGACTGCCATAGTAGAAGATCTCATAATCCGGGTTCATAGGATCCCAGGCCCGAAAGCCAAAGCTGGTGTAATCCCCCATGGTGAAGAGTTGCCATCCTTCCGGCAGCATAAGGGAGAAGTAGCCGCCGTCATAGGGAACCAGCCTGATCGTCTGCTGGGGGAGGTCCTGGCCCTGACCCTGGCCCCCTGGATTGCCCCTGAAATCAGCCTCCTGACTGTAGGAGAAAAGCGCCTTCTCCAGCGCCTGCCGGGTCGCCTCCCCCCGCCCCTCATAATGACGGCAGATATATTGGACGACCGAATCCGGAGTCACTTCAGTCAGGATGAGCATGTCCACAACACCCAGGTCGGCCCGATACTTGACCGCGGCGGCCCGCTCAAAGAGCTTGCCCGCCAGCCTGAAGTCCTCGTATAGCTTCGTGGCGATCACCCTGTCCCCGTACTGTGCCTTCAGTTCTTCGATTATAAAAGGGAAATAGCTCTTGATATCAAAATCCCTTTGCTCGCCGATGCCACGGTATATCTGGACATAGGGGATTTCCCCGGGCTTTTCGATAAAAATACTTACACCCGTAAGTCCATCCCATTGAACCGTATAGGCCTCATCGTAGAGGAAGGAAAAACCCTGCTCCTCACACTCATACAAGTTGCCTTCCATTGGCTGTAAAGGCCTTTTTGTGGAAGTGACCGACTGAATGATTTCTCTACTTGGCTCCGGTCTGGACGAGCCACTGGCCTGGCCTTCAGGCAGCCCCCCCTTTTGGCCACAAGCCGATGACAGGGCCAGGGAAAAGACCAGTATTGCAATTAGGAAAGACAGCGTCCACTTTGCTCTCACTCACGGGTCCCCCAATCAGTATATTTTCACGAATACTACATATAATCTCAGTATATTGTGAAAGTCCCGATAGTCAATCCATAGTGAAGGCGAAAAAATAGAGGGGGGGCCTGACCGGAGGATCAACTCCGGTCAGGCCCCCACCTGCTAAAACATTGGAATCCAATCGGGTCCGGGAGGAAGCGGACAGCTATTTTTCTTCCGAAAGGGCAGCGGTGGCGTCTATTTCTATCATGAACTCGTCCAGGACCATGCCGACCACAATCACCAGGGTCCCGGTGCTGGGATAGTCTTTCAGTTCGGGCGCGTGCTTATAGCACTCCTGGTGGAAGAGCTCGATCACGCGGTGGGGATGGGCGGCCCCCTGCCTCATATAGATGGTATGCTTGACCATATTGGCCAGCGACAGGCCTGTCTGGGCCAGGGTGTCCTGCATCTTATAGACCACCACCTCCATCTGTTCTTCAATGGTGTCGGGGATCCGGCCACCCTGGCGGTAGTCCACGGCCTCGATACCGGACATAAAGACCAGGTTGCCGACCCTCAGACTCTTGCAGATCTCCATAGGCATCTCGGTATAGGGTAAACGTTCAAAATTATCCATGGCTGTCTCCTTTTTCAGTCCCTTAATTAAACATCCTAAAACTTGACCACTTCCGCTTCAGCGGTAAAAGAGCAGAAGGAAGCTGTGCAGTCTTTCAGGTAAAAGACCGTCATGAGCTGGTCATCCACATGGTAGAGCGGGCTCAACCCCTCCTCGTTCTCCTCCATCATCCTGACCCGGGCCTCTCTTCTCCCATCCTCCACGGCCGAGGCCACCAGCCGCATCCAGGTCCCGTCCCCATGGCAGGCGGCCACTTCGATCCAGGGCCTGGCCTTCATCTGCCGGTAGACCTCCTTCTGATTGTTGGTAACCAGGTAGAGCCGGCCTTCAAAGAGGCTGACTGCCCCGAAGGGCCGTACCCTGACCCTGTCCTCATCCGAGGTCGCCACAAAGAACATGGGGCTCTTCTTCAAGTATTCATAGACTCTTTCCATCTCCCTCTCACTTTCCAGATTAGAACAGCTAAAGGCCAAGCCGGGCCCCTATCAAGGACGGTTGGCCTATTCCCCGCCTTCCAGGATATCCCCGGCCAAAAAGAGATAGATGGCCGCGGTCCAGGAGGTGGCCAGGAGGATATCCGAGCTGAAGGCCAGGTTGAAATCAGGCGATTCCCTGACCAGGTCCTCCCGGTCGAAGGGGTAGTGGCAGAGGGCAAAGCCGTCCCGGATCACCTTATGGCAGAAGCGGCGGGCGATTTCCTTGCCCAGATCCTCATGACCCGCCTCACAGAGTCCGGTTGCCATCATGAGCTGGACAGGTGAGACCAGGTTGCCCCTCAGGAAGCAGTTGGTATAGGCGAAGAGGGGGCTGTCAAGCTTCTCGGAGGCGATGCCGAAATCGGCTATGTAGCCTTCCTTGATGCTGGCCGCCACCTTGTCGATGACCTCGGGTGGCAGCCGCTTGCCCAGGATGATGGGCTGGAAGACGGCGATGGAATCCGATTGGACCTTCTCATGGCTGGTTGACAGGGTGGGGGTAAAGCGCTCCCCATCCCAGAAATCCAGGGTCCGCTCCAGGAGGAAGTCGGCCTTCTCCTGCCAGATCCTTGCCTGGGAATGCAGGCCGATCCGGTCGGCCAGGGTCGCCAGGACCTCAGCGATCAGGGTCATATAGGCACAAAGATCCGCCGTCTCCAACGGGACCCCTTTGGCGAAGATGGAGGCGTCATCCCAGCCGGATTCGTCCGCGTGATTGTACTGGGGCACCCCGTCCTTATCGCTGTCACGGTAGTCAAACCACCAGTTGGCCCAGCGACAGAGGGGCTCGTAGAGCCAGCGGTATTGCTGGCGGGTGAAGCCGGACAGGTCGGCATGCTTCAGGATCCAATCAGCGGCAAAGCCCTGGAAGGGCGGCTTGGTAGCCAGGAGCATGACACTCATGCTGTTGATCCAGTCAGGGATCTGGCCCTCCGGCAGCTGGTAGTCGAACATATTATGCAGGAACTGCCAGGCGGTCTCGGGATCCCGCCAGGCCGCCATGGCCTGGTAGCTCTGCTGCCAGCCGAAGGCGTCGATGAGATGGTTGCGGGACATATAGACGACCCGGTCAAGCAGGAGGCCATCCCCCTCCATAAGGTGGGACCAGATGGTGTAGATGGCGACCTGGGCCGTCTCCTCATAGACCGGCGCCACCTTGGGGTACTTGCCTGCCCATTCGGCCAGGGAGAGCTCGTTCTCTTTCACGCAGTCGTCGAAATCCCGGTAGCTCTCCAGGCGGAGCTCATTGGATATATAGCCATGCACAACCCCTGAGAAACTGCCCTCCTCACCAGGCCCGAAATCAAAGATCAGGTCGTCCGGCTTGATGGCCTTCCAGTTCCAGCCCCCCTCCTGATCATAGCGGCCCGTCAGCGGGACGAAAAGCAGTTTGCCCATGAGGGCGAAGCCTACCTCGAAGCTGCCATCCTCCCGGGAACAGCCGCCCTCGTGGGGCAGCATCTCGCACTTAAAGCGCAGGGTCACCCCCTGGCCCCTGAAGTGGAGGAGGCTCTTCTCCAGGCAGAATTCAACATAGCCCTGGGGGGCCTCAAGACGGAGGCTGGTGAAGCCGGCCCTGTAATCATAGGGGACCTCCTCCCCCTCATAGAGGAGGGAGATCCGGGCCAGGGAGGAACGTTCCAGGTGGCCGCCCGTTGTCTTGGTCAGGCTGAGATAAAGATCGTCATTTCTTTCTTCATAGGGCTGGTCCCGGCTGGTCAGGATGGCCAGAAGGGAGTTGGGCGCGCTGAAGGGCAGCAGTCTCAAATCGTACAAGGATTCCTTACTTTTCATGGTTTACCCCTATTTCAGTTCTTTATGAAGGGCCTGATGGTCATCCGCCCGGTCGTCCCGGTAATAATCAATGAAGTGATTCTCCTTCGAGCCCAGGCCCGAATAGGCGAAGGGCGAGTCCGTATTGGGGCGGAGTGGCCGCCCGTTGGAGTAGGTGAAGAGCTGGTTCAGCTCGTCCAGGAAGTCCTGGGGCAGGCGGAGCTCCACCATGCGCTCCACATCATCCAGATGCGCCACGGTCCGGGCGCCCAGGATGGCCGAGGTCACCGCCGGATTGTGGAGGACCCAGGAAGAGGCCACCACATTCTCCTTCTCGCCCAGCTCGGCGCAGAGGCGGGAGAAGTCTTCCAGCTGTTTGCTTCCGACCGGGTCATACTCATACTCCCGGGTGACGAACTCCGTCCTGGACCCGGAGATTATGGGTTTTTTCCCGGTCAGGATCCCGCCTGCCAGGGTCATGAAGGCCAGGACCCCGATTCCGTAGCGGAGGGCGGCCGGCAGGACTTCCAGCTCGACGAAACGGTTGAGGAGGCTGTAGTTGGACTGCTCGGAGACCAGGCCGAAATAGCCCCGGTGCCGGGCGGCCATCTGCTGCTCGGCCAGGGACCAGCCCGTTGAGTTGCAGCCGCCGGCATAGAGGATCTTGCCCTGGAGGATGTTGACCCGCATCATCTCCCAGTACTCGTCACTGGTCAGCCGCTTGTCGATATGGTGGGACTGGTAGATGTCAATCCGGTCGGTCTGGAGCCGCCGGAGGGAAGCTTCCAGGGAGCGCCGGCACTTGTACATGGAGATGCCCACCTCCTCATTGGGTTCGCCCGGTTCGAGATGGCCGTAGAACTTGGTCGCGATCACCATCTTGTCCCGGCGGCCCTTGGTCCGGCTCATCCATTCGCCGATGTATTCCTCGCTCCGGCCCTCGTTATAGACATTGGCCGTATCAATGAAGTTGATCCCCAGGTCGAAGGCCCGGTCCAGGATGGCGAAACTATCTTCCTTTGAAGTCTGGTCACCAAAATGCATGGATCCCAGGCATATTTTGCTGACGATCATATTGGATCTGCCCACATAGCCGTACTGCATTCTATTCCTCCTTAATGCGCGATTGCCGCGCGCATGACATCATCCTGGGTGAAACAGCCACCATCGAAGAGGCCGGTGATCCTCCCGCCACAAATGACCAGGCAGCGGTCCGACATGGAGATAAGCTCCGGAAGCTCCGAGGAGACCAGGATGATGGACGTCCCATTCATGGCCAACTCATTCAGAATCTTGTAGATCTCAACCTTGGCCCCCACATCGATACCCTTGGTCGGCTCATCGACCAGGAGGATCTGGGGTCGGGACAGGAGCGCCTTCCCCAGGACCACCTTCTGCTGATTGCCCCCCGACAGTTCAATGATTGAGGTCTCTATGGAGGGGGCCCTGACATTGAGCCGGTCGAAGATCCGCTTGGCGAATTTCTTTTCTTCAGGCTTGTCGATGAAATACTTCCTGGGGATAAGTTTCAGGCTGGCCAGGGTCAGGTTCTGGCGGACATTGAATACATCCACATAGCCGGACTTCTTCCGCTCTTCCGTCACATAGCCGATGCCGGCCGCCATGGCGTCCCGGGGGTTGGAGATTTCACAGGCTTTGCCCTGGATCTTCACTGATTTGCTGACCCCCTCCGTCAGCTGGCCGTAGAGGGCGCCGACCACCTCGCTCCGACCCGATCCCACCAGGCCTCCAATGCCCAGGATTTCGCCCTTGCGCAAGGAAAAGGAAACATTCTCGATGATATTCCTCCCCTTGATGGTGGGATGGGGAATGGTCAGATTCTCAACCTCCAGCACGGTCTCCCCGATCTCCGCCTCGAATTTGGGGTAGAGGTTTTCCAGCTTCCTCCCCACCATCTCCTCGATGATGGTGTTTTCATCCACCTGGTCGACCGGATGGGAGGCGATGAACTGGCCGTCCCGCAGGACGATCACCCGGTCGGCGATCCGGAAGACCTCCTTGAGCTTATGGGTGATGAAGATGGAGGAGACCCCCTTCTCCTTCAAACCTTTGAGGAAGTTGAAGAGCCTGTTGACTTCATTGTCGTCCAGGGCCGAGGTCGGCTCGTCCAGGACCAGGATCCGGGGCTTCTTCTGGATGGCCCGCATGACCGCCAGCATCTGGAGCTGGCCGCTCCCCAGGTTGGCCACCTGTTCCTTGGGGGATACCTGGAGCCCTATTTCATCCAGGACCTCAGCCGTCTCCTTATAGAGTTTTTTATAATCAACAAAACCATAGGGTCCGGGCAGGTTGCCGACAAAGAGGTTTTCTGCCACCGAACCCCGCATGTTCATGTTAAGTTCCTGATAAACCATCTCGATGCCCTTGGCCCCGGCAACCTTGACCGAGGTGGAGCGTATGGGCTTGCCGTCAATCCAGATCTCCCCCTCATAATCCTTGCTGGTGTAGCTGCCGCTCAAGACCTTCATCAAGGTGCTCTTCCCCGCCCCGTTTTCCCCGCAGATGGCCAGGATCTCCCCCTCATCGAGGGAGATGGAGATATCGTCCAGGGCGACAACACCGGGAAAGCGTTTGGTTACATTCCGCATCTCCAGAATCGTTTTAGCCATAGGTGACCTTTTCCCTTTATAGTCTGCCGACTTCACGCCGGTACTTATCAACGAAGAGTGAGATCAGGAGGATGACCCCGAATACCAGGTTCTGCCAGAAGGTTGAGACCCCGATAACAATCAAGGCGTTCTTAATGGTCGACAGAAGAACGCAGCCAAGCGCCGTTCCAATGACGGTTGCCGTCCCGCCAAAGATACTGGTGCCCCCGATGATGACGGCCGCCATGATGGTGAGCTCCGTACCCGTTCCTGCCCCTGGCTGGGCCGTGGCGAAACGGGAGGCCATGAGGATCCCTGAAATGGCAGCGAACATGGAGGTCACCGAAAAAAGAAGGATCTGTTTGAAAACGACATTGATTCCTGATAAATAGGCTGTTTCCGCATTGCCCCCTATGGCCAGGACCGAACGTCCGAATTTGGTATAGACCAGGAGGACATGACCCACAAGCCCAATCAGTGTGGCGTAGAGAACCGGCATGGGAACCGAGCCGAAGAGCCTGAATTGACCGATCTGCTTGAAGGCCTGCGAAAAACCGGAGACGGCAATCCCCTCGGTTATGACCAGGATGATGCCGTTGATTACGTACTGGGTACCCAGGGTGGCCAGGAAGGCCGGCAGCTTTGACCTGACGATGATCAGGCCGTTGACCAGGCCGACGAGGGCGCCCGCCAGCGCCGCAATCAGAAAGGAAAGGGCGACGGGCAGGCCCGCCTTGAGACAGAGTCCGCAGATGACCCCCCCGAAGCTGGTAACGGCCCCGATGGACAGGTCCATACCCCCGCCGGATATCAGGAAGGTCAGGGGGACAGCGATGACAAAGGAAAAACTCGCCGTTCGCAAAATATCCAGGATATTGTTGAGGCCGAAAAACTGACTGTTTATGAAGGCGACAACAATAAGCAAAAATGCCAGAGGCAGAATGGTTCCCATTTCCGCCCGGCCGATCAGGATTTCTTTTACCCTTTTCATGCCGGGGCTTTTATTACCGCTCATAGTCTTCGATCAATCCTTTATCGTCCGCTCCCGCGTTTGAATCCCCACGGCGGGCCTTCCGACGGAAGGCCCGCCCGTGGTCTCAATCCTTTGGTCTTTTATTGACCCCTACTCATCCATGTCGATTCCTTTTTCCTTGACCCAGGCATCGATATCCTCGGCAAAGAGTACCTTGGCACCCGCGTCATTCTCGTATTCGACGCTGCCACCTTCCATGATGGTCTTGGCCAGGGTACAGGCGTCATAGCCCGTGACATACCACTCCATGGCCACTGTGCAGGTCATGAAGCCATCCTTGATCGAACGGAGGATCTCAGGCGCGTCGTCCATGCCCATGACGATGAACTCACCCTTCAAACCGGCCTCTTCCACCCAGGAAGCAGCGCCCAGTCCCGCATAGCTGTCGATGGACATCATGCTGTTGAGGTCAGGCTTGGCAAGCTTCAGGGCGGCGATATTGCTGCTGGCGATGGAGGCGTCGGAGTCGCAGACCAGATTGTCGACGACGACCGCGTCAGATGCCAGCTCCAGCAGGGTCTTCTCAAAGGCTTCCCTGGCCAGGTTCTGGATGGGGTTATCCAGGGCTGTCTGCATGGTGGCTACAAAGATTTTTTTGCCATCAATGGCCTTGACCAGGGCCTTGGCGGCCTCGACTCCGATGGTGGCGGGGTCGGTACCGATCTGGGCGTCGCAGCGTTCCGGATCGTGGGCGGTCACGGCGATGATGGTGACTCCTTCTTTCCTGGCCCTGTCAAGCGCGTCGGAGAACATCTCCGGGTCGTTGACGGCTACCGCCAGGACTTTCGCCCCGTTGGTCACGGCTGATTCAACCAGGTCCACCATCTCGGGATTCGAGTTGTGGGAGAGGGGGGCCAAATACTGGCCTTCCCAGCCCAGGTCCTCACAGGCCTGGAGGAAGCCCTTCTCAGCCTGTCCCCAAGCCGCTCCGCCGGGCATGGGTCCGACAAAGAAGGCCTTGATTGGCTCTGCCGGCTCATCCGGCTCATCCGGCTCTGTTGGTTTAACCTCAGGTTCCGTCGGTGTTTCTGCCTCGGTCTCCGGTACTGTTTCATCGGGAACTTCGTCTTTAGCGCAAGCTGTCAACATGAGGCCCATAATGATCACCAGAATCAGCAGTCCACTTAGAAGCTTCTTCATTTTTGTTTTCTCCTTTTTTTATTCTACGGTTGTCTAACCGTTAGACACTTATCAACCCTTCTCCTCATCCGCCTCTTGCCGGCGGACAAGAAAATGCCTTACAGCACCGATAATTCCAGCGTTGTTTTTACAATCCGCCAGGACAAGGGGGTAATTCTCCGCCATCCTGTCCGGCATTTTTCTTCTGAAAGACCTGGTCAGTGGTTTCAGGAAGTCGTCGCCCCGCTCCGTAATGCCTCCCCCCAGAATAATGAGCTGGGGATCAACCACCAGGGCGATATTGGCTATGACCGTCGCCAGTCCGTCAACCCATTTTTCGAATACGGCCAGGGCCATGGGATCCTGGGCGGCCAGATAATCAAAGAGCTGGCCGGGTGTCAGCTCCCTGCCAAAAGCCTGGCTTGAAAGATCGATCAGGGCCTTGGCCGAACAGGTTTTCTCCAGGTAGTCCCCTTCATTTCTGTAGTTCATGTAGCCAATCTCACCTGCCATGAGATTGTGGCCTGTATGTAGTTTGCCGTCGATCAGGAGGCTTCCTCCAACCCCCGTACCAATGGAAATACAGAAGAGCGAATGGCAGCCCTTGCCGGCGCCAACCCAGTGCTCCCCCAGGGCGACCGCGTTGACATCGTTTATCAGTTCAATGGCCTGTCCTGTTTTTTCAGCCAGGTAGGGCTTGATGGCGAAGCCTTGCAGGAAGGGGATGTTTTCGACCCCCTTGCGGACGACACCGGATTCCGAGTCGACCACGCCCGGACAGCAAAGGCCGACCCCAGCCACCTGGCGGTTGCGGTTGATGAGGGAACAAAGGGAATCCAGGAAAGCCTCCCTGCCGTCCTCGACCCGGGTCTCGAAAGAGTCGACACCCTCATAGGCGCCTGTCCGGTCCAAAAGCCCCCATTTGACCCGTGAGCCGCCAATGTCGATGCCCAGGTATTGCCCGGTCTGGTCTTTTCTTTTTCCCGCTTCCTTCATAGGCCTTCTCTCCCGCTGCCCTCTACCCCGGGCGCAGACTTAGGTTGTTGACAGGATGGTCTTGGGGGTATTGTGCTTGCAGAGGGCGAAAAGGCCCTTGAAGTACACATCGTGTCCAATCTGAATGACCCGGATCTCAGGCAGGTATTCCTCGCCCAGACAGGGGGCCATATGGTCCAGAAATGCCTCCACATCCCTGGTTTCCAGGTATTCGGAGTCAATGATAGTGAGGTCCGGATCAAGCACACAGGTCAGGTTGACCAAAACACGTGAGAGGACCTCCCGGACTTCGTCACGCTTGTCCCCCCTTATCAGGGATTTCATCAGGCATTCGAGGCAGGCCTGGCTCTCGCCCTGGCGTTCGGACTGGCCAACATTCATAAAGGCCAACTCACCCGCGAAGTTCTTGTTGCTCCTGTAGAGTTCCCCATTGATCACAATGCCGGCGCCAATGCCCTCTTCCGTTATATAGAGGAAGGCCAGATTCTTTATGGTGTCACTGGCATAGTCTTCATAGATACCGACGGTCGAGGCATTGACGTCATTCTCTATGGTCACCGCCAGGTCAAAAGCTTCCTCGAGGGCCTGCTTCAAGTTCAGGCCCTCCCATTCCGGGATACTGGGTATGTTATGGATCAGGGAGCCTGAAACCGTCCCCGGGACCGCGATGCCCAGCTCAAAGACCTGGTTTTTGCTCTCAAGCAAACTCTCGTTGATCAGGGCCTGCAATTCGAGAAGTCGGTTGGAGGATTCCCGCTTCCTCTCGAAACCATGGATTATCCTGCCGGTATTGTCCAGGAGGGCCAGGTGATAGGAATCACTCCGGACCAGGACTGTAATAACAGAACTGTAGTCTCTATTGATGGCGTATTGTTTTGCCTTCCGGCCCCCGGTGGATTCCTGGAAACCCAGGTCGATGATTTCACCCAGCTGCTCCAGCTCGTCGACGATTTTATTGACTGTGACAAGGCTGAGCCGGGTCTTTCTGGCAATTTGCGGCTTGGATATCATGGGCCTTTTCAAGATGCACTCTTTAACAAGGAGGGTATTGGCCTCTTTGATCGTCGATGGAGTTCCCGCAATTTTTGTCATGCTTGGCACCTAACTTAATTATGTTAATTATGTATTTAGCATTATTACCCAAATTATTTCATTTTGCAAGGGCTAATTTCGAGATTTTGTATACATTTGTAAAGAATAGCCGTATAAGAAGGAGGGCAGCGTCCTCTTCGGTCCGGCATCATTTTCTCCCCAAGTCCGCCGGGATCCGGCAGTCTTTGTTATCATGGACTTTGTCAGCATGAACAAAAAATTATTGGGAAGAGGATGGTCCCGCTTGACTTCAGACAAGGCCGATAAAATGACTCTCACGGTCGCCGTCCGCGATCTGGCTGAGAGGGTGCGCCGGCAGGGGGGCCTGGTCAGTCCACTCCATGCCGGGATCAGCGGATCGGAAGGGTCAGGTATCCACCGGGAATTCGTGGAGGAGGCGGACCAGCTTTTTCCTGATCAGGAGCTCTTTCCCGAGCTGACCCTGAGAAGCCTTTATACGGACGACTCCCTCCCCTTCAAGCTCCAGATCCAGGGCCGGTGTGACCTGGTCACCCTTTCTCCCCAGGGCCGGGCCAGCCTGATCGAGGTCAAGGGCTTCCGGGGCCAGGCCGCCTCCATTCCCCCGGACGGTGATCCGGCCCACCTGGCCCAGGCCTTGATCTACGCCCATATGCTCCTGGCCGGTGACTTTCTGTCCTCACATGGGGGCCAAACGGAAGCCTTGGACTTGGAGCTCCGCTACATCCCCCTGGACAGGGGCCAGCCCCTGATCCTGCGGAGCCACTGGACCAAGTCAGAGCTGGCTGCTGAATTTGAGGAGCTCTGCCGGGTCTATGCAGGCAGCCTGGCACCCCTCTACAAACACCGGGCCTTGAGGGACAAGGCCAACCAAACTGCCAGCTTCCCCTACGAGGATCTGCGCCAGGGGCAAAAGGAGCTCATGCAGGAGGTCCTGGCAGCCATCCGGGACAAGACAGTCCTCTTTGTCCAGGCGGCGACAGGCATCGGCAAAACCATGGCCACCCTCTACCCCGCCATCAAGGCCCAGGCCAACCAGCTGACCGACCGGATTTTCTACCTGACCCCGACCCGGTCCCAGCGGAAGGTGGCTGAAGACAGCCTGGACGAGCTCGAGTCCAAGGGTTTCCGCATCCGCTCCCTGACCCTCCAGGCCAAGCAGGCCCAGTGCCTGGCCCCGGAGCTCTACTGTGATATGCGCCGCTGCCCCTACGCCCTCAACTTCTACGACAACCTGCAAAAGGCCCTGCTTGACAGTTACGCCTGGCAGCGCCTGACCCCCGCCAGGGTCAGGGAGCTGGCAGAAAAGCACGAAATCTGCCCCTTCGAACTCTCGCTGGCCCTGATCCCCACAACAGATGTCGTCATCTGTGACTACAACTACATCTTCAATCCCAGGATCCGCTTCCATACCCTGCTCGACGACCCGGACCACCGCTATACCCTGCTGGTCGACGAGGCCCACAATCTGGCCAGGCGGTCCCGTGAGATGTTTTCAGCCCGCCTGGCCAAATCGGACCTCCTGAAGTTGAAAGAGGGACTGGGCGGCTTGCACAAGGTCTACAGCCAGGGGAAGGCTGGCGCGCTTTCGGCCTCACGCCTGCTTGACAGCCTGATCGGAAGCCTGGAGTCTTTCAGAAAATTTCTCACGGCCAGCCAAGCTCCGGATGGGGAAGATCCTTTCTTAAAAGATTTGAAGGAATACCGGCCGGTCTGCCGGGAGCATTTTCTGGCTACCAAAAGCCCGCCGGCCCAGCTGCTTGATAGGGTCTCAAAACTGACCGCCCAGCTGACCGGCTTTTTCCAGGCCCATGAGGATTTCCCGGGTCGGCAGGCCTTCATGGTCCCCTATTTTGAACTCCTCCATTTCCAGCGGGTCGCTGAACGCTATTACGACCAGGCCTATATCACCAGCTGGCGGCCGGGCGAAAAGGATGAGCTTTTTATGACACTCCTGGCCCTCGACGCCTCCAGGCATCTGACCGAAATCTACCGGGGCCGGTCGCCGGTGGTCTTTTTTTCAGCCACTCTGTCGCCCCTCCCCTACTATATCTCCCTCCTTGACGCCCAGTCACGCTCGGAAAAACCGGAAATTGTCGAGCTCAAGTCCCCCTTCCCCTCCGAGCGCCGCCTGGTCATCTGTTATGAGGAATACTCCCTGAGGTATGGGGACCGGGCCCTCTCCCTGGAGGGGATCGCCCGCCTGATCAGCCAGGTCGTCCGCCTCCGCAGGGGCAATTACCTGGTCTTCTCCCCCTCCTTCTCCTATCAGGGCCAACTTGTCAAGGCCCTGTCCCGGCAGAAGGCGGAGGACATCGACTATGTCGTCCAGCCCCCGGGGATGACGGAAAAGCAGAAGAACCGTTTCCTCGATTATTTCCAAAATACAGGGCGGGACAAGCCCCTGGTGGGCCTTACCGTCATGGGATCCTTGCTGAATGAGGGGATCGACCTGAAGGGTGAGGCCCTGACCGGGGTAATCGTGATCGGGACGGGCCTGCCCGGTCTTTCACCGGAACGTGATATCCTCCGCCAGTACTATGACGAAAGGCAGGGCCAGGGCTTCGAGTTCGCCTATGTCTGGCCCGGCTTCAACCGGGTCACCCAGGCAGTCGGCCGCCTCATTCGCGGAGGGGAGGATTACGGCCTGGCCCTCTTGATCGACGACCGCTATGGCCGGCCCGATTACAGGCAGCTGATCCCGGAGGACTGGCAGGCCCGGCATACCGGGGACCGCCAGGCCTGTACCGCTATGATCCAGGATTTCTGGAAGGATTTTTCTTCTCCCTCTCAGGACTTCCCTTCCCCTTGTCCCGGCAGGATTTGAAAGTCAGGACACTGGTCGAGCAGGGTCAGGCGCCTGTATCTTTTCTCCATCTTTTCCTCAACCCAGCGGTCGACCAGGCAGGAGGCCTCCTTTTTTATGCCGTCAGAGGCCTGAAAACGGTAGAGCTTGCCATAGGGCGCCCTCGTCACATGCCGCAGGAGGGCAAGGGCCCCCTTCGACAGGGGGGTCAGGGCCTCTTCCCTGACCCGGCCGGCGTCTCCACTACAGAGAAGACCCCCTTCCCGGAAACTGAAACCAGCCAGTCCCCGGGAAGGATCCCGGCAGATGACACAGGCGTCAAGGCCCGGGGCCAGGCCGATCTCCTCCATGAGCCGCAAGCTGCCCATACGGGCGATGAAGACGGGGTCGTCGGAGACTGATATTTCGTATAGGGTATAGGCCCAAAGGTCAAAATAAGTCCTTTGCGGTTCATCGTTCCGGGCCACGTCGGAGAAGACCTCCGCTGCGTGGGAGGCGGCTGCCAGCCGGTCAAGGTCGCTTGAGATCGCGACGAAGCTCTCTATGACGGAGCCCTCCTGTATGGTGAAGCGGGACTGGCGGCAGGTCAGGGTCAGCTCGGTGAGGGAAAAGAGCTGGGTCAGGCAGCGGAGCCGGCTGCGGAGGCTTTCGCCCGCCGGCGCCAGGGCCGTGATCAGGCCGTGATCGGGCGTGAGCAGATGGAGGAGCCTGTGCCGGTCCTTCCAGGGGAAGGAGTTCATGACAAAGGCCTTGGTCACCAGGGTGTTCATATCAATCCCGGCCGGTCAAGCCCGCGTCAAGCAGATCCTGGGGCCTGTTTTGCCAATTGGGTTTGACCTTGACAAAGAGGGAGAGATGGACCCGGGCATCCAGCAATTTCCCGATGGATTGGCGGGCGGCGCTGCCGATCGATTTAATCCTGCTGCCTCCCCGGCCGATCAGGATCTGCTTATGGGACTCCCTTTCACAGATGATCAGGGCGCTGATCGTGACCTGGCGGTCTTCCCCGCCTTCATCCCCCTCCTCCTCGAAGCTTTCAATCTGGACATTGACCCCGTAGGGGACCTCCTGTCCCGTCTGGGTCAGGACCTCCCGCCGGATCAGTTCCGCGGCCAGCATCCGCTCGGTCTGGTCCGTCTCATCCTCCAGGTCGAAGAGGCGGCGCCTGACGGGCAGGAGGCGGACCATCTCATCGAGCAGGCGGTCGACCCCATCGCCCGTGAGCGCTGACAGGGGGACATAGGCATCCAGTTTCAACTTTTCATCGTAGGCCCCGATCAGGGCCAGGATGTTCTCCTTGGGGGAGCGGTCGATCTTGTTGATGGCCAGGATGACCGGTTTTCCGTCCCGCTTCGCCTCTTCAATGACCCGGAGTTCCATCTGGCCGACAAAGGGTTTCCAGGCGGCATCCACCAGGACAACCAGGAGGTCGGCCTGGCCGGCCGCCCGTGTCGCCGATTTCATCATGGCTTTTCCCAGCGCGTTCCTGGGCTGGTGGAGGCCTGGTGTATCCAGGAGGGCGATCTGGTAATGGTCCCCCGTCAGGACGCTCCGGATGGCCTGGCGGGTGGTCTGGGGTTTGGGGGAGGTGATGGCCAGGGTCCTGTCCGACAATTCATTGAGCAGGGTTGATTTTCCCACATTCGGCCTGCCCGCCAGGGCGACAAAGCCGCAAGGGACTTCTTCCAGCCCCCCCATCAGCTTATTTTGCAGGGCCTCCATCCGGGCCGCCTCCTGATCCGTCCCGTGATCATAGCCCAAAAGATGTAGGATGCCATGGATGACCAGATGGCGCAACTCCTCCTCCAGGCTCCGGCCGGCCTCCGCCGCCTGCCGGTCCAGGCGGGAGGGTGAGATGACCAAGTCCCCCAGGAAGAGGGATCCCGGTTCCCCGGTCCGGCCGATAAACTCCCAATCCTCAATGGCTGCGGCCGGCTTGCCCTCTGCCATTTCCCGGGCTGGGAAGGAGAGGATGTCGGTCTCCTGGTCAATCCCCCTCTGCTCCCGGTTGATCTGCCTCATGGTCCGCGGCCCCACCAGGGTCCAGTCAAGGGAGACCTCGATTCCCTCCTCCATCAGCCCCTGGACAAAGGGCAGTTTGTACAAGGCGTGTGAAGCCGCCTCCCTGACTACAGGAGCCAGACGGGACAGGGGATAGCTGCGTTGGCGGTTGACATGGTTGAGTTCAATCATGGCTTGCCTGCCTGACCCGGTTTCCTGTAGGACACCCGCTCATGGAAATGGCCGGCGTAGACCTGGAGGAAGGAACGGCTTATCGTTTCAATGTCAGCAAAGGACAGGCCGGAGTACTTGAGCTGGTCCTGGTCGATCTTGTCCCGGATGACCCGGTTGACCAGGGCCTCGGCCTCTTCCAGCTGATGAACCTGCTCCGACCGCATGGCTGCCTCTACCGAATCGGCCAGCATGACCAGGGCCGACTCACGGGAGCTGGGTAGCGGCGTCCTGTAGCGGAAGGAATCGGGAGACGGTGCCTCCTCCCCCTTGGCCGCGGCTTCCGTCCTGGCCTTGTCATAGAAATACTGAAGCAAGGTGCTGCCATGGTGCTCATTGGCGATCCGCAGGAGGGGGAGGGGCAGCCTGTATTTACGGCCAAGCGCCAGGCTGTCCTCCGGATGCCGGGTGATGATCCGGGCGCTTTCCAGGGCTGGCAGCCGGTCGTGTGGATTCTCCCCGGTCTGGTTCTCCGTAAACATGAGGGGTGCCTCCAGCTTGCCCACATCGTGGAAATAGGCGCCCACCCGGGCGATCATGGCATTGGCCCCAATGGCCTCCGCCGCCGTGTCGGCCAGGTTGGCCACCATCATACTGTGCTGGGAGGTTCCGGGCGCCTCGACAAAGAGCCGCTTCATCAGGGGATGGCCGGGCTGTGACAGTTCGATCAGGCGCAGGGGCGAAACCGTATTGAAGATCAGCTCAAAAAGGGGCATGATCCCGATTCCGATAATGACGGACAGGGCCCCGGAAAGAGTCGCCTGCAGGACATTGGAGGTCACGCCGGACCAGGAATCCTTCTGGAGGAAGCCGGCTATCAGGGTGGCCGCCGCGTTGACAAAGGAGGTGGCCAGGATGATCCGGGCGTAATTGTCATGCCGGCCCGTCCGCTTGGTGAACAAGGCCGCGATGGTGCAGCCCAGGATGGCGACAAGCGGGAAGCTGGGGTTAAAGGCGGTCATGGGCATGACGGCGATGATCAGCATGGAGGAGAGGAAGAGGGAGGTCTTGAGGCCAAAATAGGCTGTAATGACAACCGCCGCGAAATAGACAGGCGGCGTAAAGGGGTAATCACGTGCCAGGTAGGCTGACATGACAAGGGGGATCAGGATGGCCAGGACCAGGGCCAGGGTATTGCGCGGTGTGGAAATCAGAAGATCGGCTGAATAACGGGAGAAGAATACCAGGGAAACCAGGCTGATTATGACTACCAGGGCCAGGCTGGAACCCAGGCGCAACCAGTCAAAACTTACGCCCACCGTCAGGTTGAGATCGTCCAGCATGGCCTTGGTATCGGCTGAGATGACATCCCCCTGGCTGATGATCCGAACCCCGCGGTTGATCATGACGGGGTTGTTTATAACCCTTTCATAGGCCACCTTCTTGGCCTTGTCGGTCGCCTCCTGGTTAAACTCAACATTGGGTTGGAGGAGGAGGGTCATGAGGCGGGCTGTCAGGGCGGCGTCATCCTTGTAGTATTCCATGGTCTCTTCCAGGCGGGCTGTCGTCTCCGAGATGGCCTCCTTGAGACCGGACGCGTCCAGGGTCCGGGCCACGATGGCACCCCCCTCCGCCGAGAGCAGGGCCGCCAGATGGTCAAAGCGGTCTTCTTCCATCCGGATCATAAGATCGGCGTCACCTGAGGGCAGGACCAGGCCCAGGGATTGGTCAATGGCGGAAATCAGGGAGGAGATGGCCAGCTCTATTTCCTGGTTGTCAGGCCGCCGGGTCCGGTCGGGGGACTTGCCCTCCTCCGGGCTTTCCTGGCCCTCCTCACCCGGGGCAGGCTCAACCTCGACGACCGGTTCCTTGTAGAGGGCATCCCTTTTTTCACGGATGAGACTGATGAGACTCCGTATCCTTTCCCGTGACTCCTCGCTCTTGTCCTCCGACCGGATCATGATATTGGGGACCTGGGACATCTCAGTCAGGGCCCGCCTCTCCGTCTCCGCCTCGTCCGCGATATCACGCGGGGCCGCGATATCATAGGGGCTGATATCACCGATCTGCAGGTCGTACTGCCTGGGCGTGGCCCCCAGGTAGATGGCGACTGTGATGATGGCAAGGGCGCTCAGGATAAATAAGAGATTGATGGCTATGCGGGCCTTGGATTGCTTCTTTTTCATCCCTCTTACCTCCTGCCCCCACGCTCTCCCCGCCTGGTGGCCGAATCCTTCTCATAGGCCCGGATGATCCTTTGAACCAGCGGGTTGCGGACGACATCGCGTTCAGTCAGCCGGATGCTCTTGACCCCCTCCAGCGAAGCCAGGAGGGAGGCCGCCTCAGCCAGGCCGCTTTTGCGCCTGACGGGCAGGTCGATCTGGGTGATATCGCCGGTGACGACGGCCTTGGCATTGTAGCCGATCCGGGTGAGGAACATTTTCATCTGGTCCCGGGTCGTATTCTGGGCCTCATCCAGAATAATGAAGGCGTCGTCCAGGGTCCGGCCCCGCATATAGGCCAGGGGCGAGATCTCGATCTCCTGGCGCTCCAGGTGCCTCTGATAGCTTTCATAGCCCATAAGATCATTCAGGGAATCGTAAAGGGGCCTCATATAGGGGTCTATCTTACTTTGCAGGTCACCCGGCAGAAAACCCAGATTCTCCCCCGCCTCAATGGCGGGCCGGGTCAGGATGATACGGGAGACCTGGTGGGCGCGGAAGGCCTTCACCGCCATGGCAACTGCCAGGTAGGTCTTGCCTGTGCCGGCCGGGCCAATGGCAAAGGTCAGCTCGTGTTTGCTGATGGCGTCGACATAAAGCTGCTGCCCCTTGGTCTTCGATAGGATCGGCCTCCCCTTGGCATTGACACAAATCAGGTCCGGCGTGAAGGCTTCCACGTCACTGAAATCACCGGTGGCTGAGGCGTCGATCAGGTAACGGACAAACTGCTCGGTGACGGGCGCCGCCCCTGTCCGGAAAAGCTCATAGAGGCGGGTTATGATTTTTCCGGCCTGTTCCACCGATGCCTTGTCCGGCCCCCGGATAACCAGGCCCTGGGGCGTGGAATCACAGACCACGCCGAAGGCCTTATTGAAGAGGGAGGCATTCCCATTGCAGGCGCCGAGGACCACCAGCCCCTCTTCAGGGCTTTCCAGCTCGATTTGTTTTTCGAATACAATTCCCTTATTATCCATTGCGTTCCCTTATATTTTTTCCTTGGCTTGGCCTCCCGGGCAAAGGGCTAGTCGGCCGGTTCCAGAAGCTCCATTTGATAGGCGATCCGGTCTTCATTCAGGGCGGGGATGGTGACCGTCTCATCCTTGCGCACGGTGATGTTGATCGACTCATCCGGCACCTGCTTCTTAATGTTATCGCCGACCGACAGGAGGTAGGGCACCACATAGGAGTCTATCTTGCCAGGGTCGACAATGGCCTTGATCTCGAAGACCGAACCCCGGTCGAAACTGACCCCGTTGATCAGGATCGAATCCTGGCTTGTCCGGACCTCGGAGGTAGCGACCTTTCTTTCCTCGTTGATGGCAATGGCCTGGGCACCGAGGGCTGACAGTTCATTGACATACTGCCTGATCACGGCATCCTGCATCTTGTAGCCATCCAGGGGGGTGAGGGTGATGACGACACCGGCATTCCTGACCGCCCTGAGGCCGGCGAAGAGGGCGTACTGCTCCTTTTCCTCCACGATATGCAGGTAGCTTTCCCCCTCCCCGCTCGCCAGCTCCGCCTCCAGCTCCCGCAGATATTCGTAAAGCCTGGTATTGCGGTTGTTCAGATCCTCGTTCTTCTTCTGATAGTCGATGATCGAGTTCTGTAGCTCCTGGAGGCTTTTATCCCCCAGGTTGGCGGCGTTCAGGTTCTTCATCAAAAGCGCTGTCACCAGGCCCACAAGGATGCAGACCAGCAGGATGGACACGTATTGGAAGCCTTTGTTTTTCATATTCTACCCCTTACCCGGCCCTGCTAAGGTTCCCGTAACAGATTGATGTACGGGAGATAATCGTGTGTCCTGGAAAAGGACGGCAAGGTCAGCTTGTCTTTTTCCTCAAGGCTGAGGCGGACTCCTATTTTACTCTGTGTCAAATGGGCCAGATAGGAATCGGATTCCAGCAGGGACCGCATGGCCCCGGCCGGTCCGATGGCCTCAATGACATAGGGGGGCATCTGACGAACCCCGTAGCACAGGATGGTAGGCCCCACACAGCTTATCTCCGATACGGCCGTCAGCCTGGTCCCATTGATGGCAAGTGCCCGGGCGCCGGACGACCAGAGCAGATTGACCACATAATTGAGGGTGCTGTCGTGGATGACGGCCTCAATGGGATCTGTCAGGGGATCGTAATCCAGTTTGTCATCCAGGGTCAAAATGATACCCTGTCCCGTCACATCTGTCATGCCGGCCAGGAGGGCGTTTTCCCGGAGTTCAACCAGGATGGCCCCGATATCCTCATAGTCCTCATAGCGGCGGAGGAGGATCCTCTTCCTTTCCTCCAGGTCGTCGTTTTGGGTCTGGAGTTGGAGGTTGCGGGACTCTTCCTCAAGCAGGTCCTGATTGGCCTTCCTGATGGCGGCCAGCTCAAGATCCTCACCCTCACCTGAAGCGAAGGCCTCCCTCAGCAGGCTGCCGGCGGACAGGCCTACCACCAGGGCCAGAAGGAGGACCAGGATCTTGTACCATGGAAGAGTCTTCATGCCTCAAGCCTCCCCCTTCTCAAGGAAGGGCTTGAAACGGTCAGGCAGGGGGCTGTGGCAATCGATCAGGACGCCGGTGACCGGATGCCTGAAAACCAGGGCCGAGGCGTGGAGGAGCTGCTGGTCGGGATCGCCCGGCCGCGGCCGGCCACCATAGAGCCTGTCACCGATCACGGGATGTCCAATATAGGCCAGATGAACCCGGATCTGATGGGTCCGACCCGAGATCAGCCGGCAACGCAGGTGGGCATTCCCCTTGAAGGCGGCCAGAACTTCAAACTCTGTTTTCGCCTCCTTGCCGTCCTCCCGGACAAACATCTTCTTCCGGTTGACATCGCCTCTGGCGATGGGGGCGTCGATCAGTCCCTGACTGGCGTCCGGCCTCCCCCTGACAATGGCCTCATAAAAACGGTCAATCTCCCCTTTTTTGAACAGATCGGCCAAGCGCTTGTGGGTCTGGTTGTCGCGGGCGATGAGGAGGGCACCGGAGCTATCCTTGTCCAGGCGGTGGACAATCCCCGGCCGGTCCTCCCCCCCCCTGTCCGACAGCCGGTCGGGGTAGAGGGCAAGAATGGCGTTGACCAGGGTGCCTGACGGATGGCCCGGGGCCGGATGCACCACCAGGCCGGCCGGCTTGTCCAGCACGGCCAGCCAGTCGTCCTCGTAGAGTACCCGGAGGGGGAGGGGCTGGACCAGGAGACCGGGCGCTTCATCCTGACCTGACAGGTCCAATTCGACCTGATCGCCGGCTGCCAGAAGACTGGAAGGCGCGGCGGCAAGGCCGTTGACGGTCACGCTGCCGTCAATGATCCGCCCTTTCCATCTTTCGCGCGAATTGCCGGGAAAACGCCCAGCCAGCCATTTATCCAGCCTGGTCCCGGCCTCCCCAGCTTCAATCAACAGGATCTTCCGGCTCACACTTCCTCCTTCTCCTCCTCCTTTTCCTTCTCCCCTGGCTTATCAGAAACCAATCCGAAGGGGACATTGAAAAAATGCCGGTCCAGAAGTGAGAACAAGATCAGTAAAAAGACACCGATCGTGATCATGGCGTCGGCCAGATTGAAGGTAGGGAAGGTGTAGGAACCAAAACTGAAGGAGAGAAAATCGGTAACCGCCCCCAGTCTGAGCCGGTCAATCAGGTTGCCGGCACTCCCTGCGACCAGGAGGATCAGGACCAGCTTGGCCCGGAGATCTTCCGCCTTCCTCATAAACCAGAGGAGGGTGAAGAGGACGATCGAAGACAGGATTATGAGGAAAACCAGGCCCCAGGTCCTGTTGGAAAAGATGCTCCAGGCGGCCCCCTTGTTGAAGATGCAGTTCAAGTCAAAGAAACCCGGTATGACTGTCACGGAATTTCCAGGGCCGATCAGGCGTTCCGACAAACCCTTGGTCCATTGGTCTGCCATAAGCAGGATGATGACTATTATTGCCTCCATATAAACAGATCCTCCACACCCTCATAGGGCGAACGCCAGGTCCCCGTCATGGTCCCCTCGACCTGATCACTGTACCAGACCATGGTACCCGAACTGGCAAGTCCCAGGACAGGCGACATTTCAAATATCCGCGCCACGGCGCTTGAGTAGGCGGCGGCTGTTGGGCTTTCCTCCCCTGCTTCAACCATGAAACGGCGGGCCTCCAGCAAGAGGGCCCGGTCCTCAGGATCCGTCACTTCCTCCCACTTGTAGAGGCCGGCCGCTGCCAGGCCCTCCAGATAATCCACAGGATCCGGGAAGCGATCAACCCAGTCAACGAGGAGGGCAGCCTCATATTGACCTGACTTAAGGGCTGATTGCCAGCCCTCGGCCCCGACCCTGATGACCGCCAGCCTCCTGTTCAAGGCCTGGACAGCCCTTCCTATATTATCAATCAGGCGCTCCGGCAGATAAGCCTCGGGAACCAGGAGCCGGAAGGGCTGGCGGTCGGAGTCCTCCGGCTTGCCGGCAGGATCCTCCTCTCTGTCGGCCGTATCCGTCAAATAGCCTTCAGGCAAGGCATCCGGCCTGTAGCGGGGGATCCTGGTCCCCGCCAGCCGGTAATCGCCGGCCAGGACGGGGTAGGCGGCCTGGTTGAGGGGGGCTGCCATCTTTTCATATAGCGGGTCTGAGGCCAGGACGTAGAGCAGGCCGTCCCGGAGGGTCAAGGCCCCCTCCCTTTGGCCAGCAAAGAAAAGGGAAATGAAGCCCCCATCGTCAAAACGCTGTTTCCTTATCCTGGACCGGTCGGCGAAGAGGGCCGTTTCAGATGAATCCATGAGGAGGAGGTCAATTTCCCCCGTCTCAAAGGCGGCCACGGCTTCCGCCACCGTCCGGAAAGACCTGGCCTCGATCTGGCGAAGCGGGGCATCCCCTTCCGCCACGGCGGCCAAGACAAAGCCCCCCTTGTCCGACGAAAGCAAGGACCAGGGACCGGTCCCGGCCACCGGGGCCCAGGACCGGGCATGGACCTTGTCGGCCGGAATGACGGGGAAGGTAAGAAGGCCGGCCAGGGTCGGATCCGGTCTTTCCAGGCCGATGACCAGCCGCCTGCTGCCCCCGCTTTCAACCGAGATGATATTGGCCAGGGAATCCAGGCGGTAGGCCTCGGTAAGGGAGAAGGCGGCCGCTTCGAAAAGTGAGGACAGGTCGTAGCTTTCGGCCTGCTCCCCTCCTTCGTCTGCCTCCTCTTCCCCTTCCTCAGGAATCAGCTCTTCCCCCCGGGCGGCAGGCTGCTGAAGGGCCAAGTACTTTATCAGGGAGGCGGCGGCGTCCTCCGCCGTGACAGGGCTGCCGTCATGAAAGAGCCGGTCCTCCCTCAGGGTCACCGTGGCGGTCAAACCATCCGAGGACCAGCGGAGGGACTCTGCCAGGACCCCTTCCAGCCTACCATCGACACCGGGCTCATAGAGGGGCTCATAGACCAGCCTGAAAAGGGCCTGGCTGGTGTAGTGCTTGGACAGGAGCGGATTGGCGTTGGCTTCTGTCCTTATGGCGACCCGGACGGTCTCATGGGGCAGGACCTGGTCGGGAGGCGGCAGGCTGGCCTCCGTCCCCCTCGTCGTCTGTCCGGCGTCGGCAGCTGTATCCGCCTCCTGCCGCCCGCAGGCAGTCACCGCAAAGACCAGGGCGCAAGCGATTATGACTGCACAAGTTCTATTCATCGAAGCCTTCTCTTCCCTCCTGAAACTTTACTAAAGATTACCACAAGGCCAGCCCCGGACAGGCCAAAAAAGCAGAACGGACTGCCCGCCTGGGCGCGCCTCCGGCGCGTCGCGGACAGTCCGTTTTACATTCTTTGCCTTGTTTTTGCGATCTACTTGGCAAAATCGCTGTAGCGGCTTTCCCTTATCATATTGACCTTGATCTGACCAGGGAAATTCAATTCCTGCTCGATCTTCTTGCAGATCTCATGAACCAGGAGTGGCATTTCTTCATCCGTTATGGTATCGGGTTCAACTATCACGCGGATCTCCCTCCCCGCCTGGACGGCATAGGTCTTCTCGACCCCGGGGACCGATTGGGCGATCTCTTCAAGTTTCTCGATACGCTTGATGTAGGTCTCGACATTCTCACGCCTGGCCCCGGGCCTGGCCGCCGAGATGGCGTCCGCCGCTGAGACAAGGCAGGCAATCGGGCTTTCAGGCTCCACATCACCATGGTGGGATTCGATGCTGTTGATGGTAACAGGATCCAGCTTGTAACGGCGGGCAATCTCCCCACCCAGCTGCACGTGCGAACCATCCATCTCGAAGTCAACCGCCTTGCCCAGGTCGTGCAAAAGCCCGGCCTTTTTGGCCGCGTTGATATCGAGATCCAACTCAGCGGCCAGCATACCGGTAATCCGGCAGACCTCAACCGCATGTTGGAGTACATTTTGTCCATAGCTGGTCCTGTATTTCAGGCGGCCCAGCATGTGGACGATCTCCTGCGGAAGCCCGGCGACATTGGTTTCAAATACAACCTGTTCACCCGCTTCGCGAATGGAATTTTCAACTTCCTTGGTCGCTTTGCGAACCATTTCCTCTATACGTGTCGGGTGGATCCGGCCATCCTGGACCAGCTTATCGATGCTGATCCGGGCGATCTCCCGCCTGACAGGATCAAAACTCGACAGGATGACGGCTTCCGGTGTGTCGTCAATGATCAAGTCGACACCGGTCAGCTGTTCGATGGTCCGGATATTCCGGCCCTCGCGGCCTATGATCCGGCCCTTCATTTCCTCGTTGGGAAGGGATACGACCGACACTGTCGCTTCGGAGACATAGTCACTGGCATAGCGCTGGATGGTTGTAACCACAATATCCCGCGCCTTGGCCTCGGCTGACGCCTTGGCCTCATCCTCCAGCCGTTTGTATAGAAGGGACAGGTCGTAGCGGTATTCCGTCTCAGCAGACTCCAGGACAATCCTCCTGGCGTCCTGGACGGTCAAACCCGCGACCCGTTCAAGTTCGAGACGTTTCTGGGCTTCAATGGCCGTCAAGTCGTCTTCCTTCTGAAGCAGGACCAGCTCCCGATCCTTGAAGTTCGACTCCCTGTCCTCCAGGCTCTGGGCCCTGCGGTCCAGGACCGTCTCCTTCTGATCGATCCGCTGGCGCTCACGCGTCAGATCCTGGCGGCGTTCACGGACATCCCGCTCAAGCTCAAGCTTGCCCTTGTGGACCTCTTCTTTAACTGACAGGAGGATCTCCCGTTTTCTATCCTCACCTTCCTTGATTGCCTCACCTACGATGGCAAGTGCTTCTTCTTCAGTAGCCTGCTTTTTTTCAAGCAGTTCACGGCTCTTCTTGCTGTAACCTTTATTATAGAAAAGCGCAGTCAACACCCAAGCGGCGACAGCGCCTGCAAGTAAACCGGCAACCACATATAACCATTCGATGGTAATCACCTCCAATATTCAATTTTCAAGTTTCGAAAACGATAAATTCACGATTAGGATCAATGAACGAAACTGATGACTATCAGTTCCGATCGTTTATTCTATTCAACAGTCTATGTGCCACAGAAGGGATTGTCAATAAATATTTCGAATAAATGCATAAGAAAGGAGTCCAAAAAAGGGGCAGTCCCCGGACTGCCCCCCTGCCGGATTCCCGGCCTTCACAGGTCTGATCAGAGACGCTGGTTGACCAGGTCGATCAGGTCCCTGGCGATCAGTTCTCCCTCCCTGATGTAGGCGGCCGCCTTCTTTTCGGCCTCCTCCCTTATCGCCTGGTCGTCAATGCCCGTCAGGTTGATACGGACATTCATGACGGAGGCCTGAAGCGCCGCATGCGCGCAGAGGGCGGCTACTCCCGCATCCGAGATACTGCTCTTGTGGCCGTATTGGGCGATGGTGCCCAGATGTCGCAGGAGTTCCAGCGCCTTGCCTGCTGTTTCGAGCGGAACCTCCATGGCGACCACGGAGGCGTCGGAAAGGGCCTGCCGCCTGGCAGCCATTTCCTCCTCTGTATCCCTGGGCAGGGCCAGGGCCTCCATATACTGATTGAAGGCCTGGATATCCCGGTCGATCAATTCCGTGAATTCCCCCTGCAGGCCTTCCAGGGCCTGCCTGTCAGCCGCCAGGGCCGCCTTGGTCTCCTCTTCCCGGGCCTGGTAGGATTTCTTGTTGACCGTCAGGCCGTGGACCATCCTGGCCAGGGCCGAACCCAGGGCCGCAAGGAGGGCGGCAACACTGCCTCCACCCGGAGTCGGGCTCGCCTCCGCTGTCCTGTCCAGATACTCCGTAAGCTTCAAATACCGATATTCCATTCCTTCGACCTCCTCCGGGCATTACTGCCCCTCCGGCATGAATTCACTGCCGAAAGCGCCTGCCAGGATGAGGCAGGCCACCGTCTCAATATCGGCCGACAAGGACCTGTCATCTGTCAGGACAGGTACCAGGCCGCGGATCAACTGATAGATTTTCCCGGTCCCCAGCCCCAAATCCCTCTTATCGAGCAGGTCAAGGGCCTGGGCGGCGCAGAGCAGCTCGATGGCCAGGACCCGGGCCGTATTGGATACGATCTTTCGCGCCTTCCTGGCCGCGATAGCGCCCATGCTGACATGATCCTCCTTGTTGGCGGAGGAGGGGATGGAATCCACGCTGGCCGGATGGGCCAGGATCTTGTTCTCCGATACCAGTGAAGCCGCCACATATTGGGGGATCATAAAGCCGGACTGGACCCCCTGGTTCTGGCAGAGGAAGGCGGGAAGGCCATTGGATAGCTGTGGATTGACCATGCGTTCCGTCCGCCTCTCACTGATATTGGCTAGTTCGGCCAGGGCGATGCCCATAAAGTCAAGGGCCAGGGCCAGGGGCTGACCATGGAAGTTGCCGCCGGAAATCACCTGCCCGCTTTCGGCGAAAACGATGGGATTGTCCGTGACGGCATTGATCTCCCTCTCCATAACCGCCCGCACGTAGGCCAGGGCATCCCGGCTTGCCCCGTGAACCTGGGGGATGCAGCGCAGGGTGTAGGCATCCTGTACATCCTCCGTCCTGCTGTCCACATAGTCAGATCCTTCAAGCAGATCGGAGAGGATGGCGGCAACAGCCATCTGGCCAGGCTGCCTTCTCAGCTCATGAATCCTGGGATCGAGGGCGGGACGAAAGCCCCGAAGGGCTTCGAAGGAGAGGGCGGCCGCGGCATTGGCCGCTCCGGCGCAGTACTCGGCCTCCAGGAGGGCCAGGACGCCCAGGCCCAACATGGCCGATGTCCCGTTGATCAGGGCCAGCCCGTCCTTCCCCCCCAGGCGGACAGGCCTGAGACCGCGCCTGGCCAGCGCCTCGCCGCCGCTGACAAGCTCCCCGTCAAGCTCTGCCCGGCCCTCGCCGACCAGGACAAGTGACATATGGGCCAGATTGGCCAGGTCCCCGGAAGCCCCAAGCGACCCCTGCTCCGGGATAAGGGGGGTTATCTCCTGGTTGACCAGCTGGCCGAGCAGGTCGGCGACCTTGGGGTCAATCCCTGAATAACCGACACAGAGGGCATTGAGCCGGAGGAGCATGAGGGCGCGGACCACCTCCTTGGGAAAGGGCTTCCCAACCCCTGCGGCATGACTTCTGATCAGGTTCAACTGCAGGCTGGCATTCATATCCTCGGAGATGAAGACCCGGCTCAGATCACCGAATCCGGTCGATATCCCATAGCTGGGCTTGCCTGAAGAGACGATTGAGCCGACAAAAGCATGCGAGGCCCGCATCCGTTCCAGGGCCTCCGGCGCCAGGGTCAATTCCGCCGGCCCAAAGGCCACCCGGCCAACCTGTTCAGGGGTCAGGTCCTCACCTGACAAGGAGAGTCTATAGACCGGTCCGGTATTTTCCATCTAAAGTTCCTTCCCCCTCAAGAGCAAATCCCGCGCCAGGGTCCGGGATTTCGTGTCATCCGGCCGGCCGGAGAGCAGGCGGGCGATCTCGGCAATCCGTTCCTCGCCCTCGATCCTGCTGACCGTCGTCCGGGTCCGCCCGCTTTCGACCTTTTTCCCGATAAGCAGCTGGCAATCAGCCGAAGCCGCGATTTGAGCGTTATGGGTTACACAGATAACCTGGGCATAGCTTGAAATTGATTTGAGCTTCTCCGCGATCCGGGTCGTCGTACTGCCGCTTATCCCCGTGTCTATTTCATCAAAGATGAGGGTCCTGGTCCTGTCAAGGCCGGCCAGGACTGTCTTGACCGCCAGGAGGACCCGGGAGGCCTCTCCGCCTGAGACAATGGAGACCAGGGGCATGGAGGGTTCGCCCGGGTTGGGGGCGATCATGAAACGGATATGCTGGGGGTCGTGGGGTACACCGTTTGAAGTGATGACCAGCTGTTCAATCTCAATCTTGAAAGCGGCATTTTTCATATCCAGATCGGATAATTCCTGGTTGATGGCCCCTTCCAGCCGGTCAGCCGCCTCCCGTCTCAGGTCAAAGAGCCGGGAGGATCTTTCCTCCAGTTCAGCCAGCAGGCCCTTCTTTTCAGCCGTCAGCCGGCCAAGCTCCTCCTCCGTCTTGTCCAGACGGTCCAATTCCAGCTTGGCCTTCTCACCATAGCGGATGACATCTTCCAGTTCCCTGCCGTATTTCTCCTGCAGGCGCCTGAGCAACTGGAGGCGCAGGTTGGCCGCCTCAAGTTCCTCGGGCCTGTCATCCAGGCGCTCGACCACCTTGGCCAGATCGTAGCCGAGTTCAGACAGGTCGGTCCGGAGTGCCTCGGCCCTTTCCAGCAGTTCCTGGATTCGGGTACTGTAGCGGCTGGCGGCGGCAAGTTCCGTTACGGCCCGCCCCAGCCGGGCAGTGGCTGTCCCCTCCTCCCCGCCCGTCAGCTCCTCGCCGGCCCGGCCCAGATGGATTGAAATCTCACGGACAGCGGTCAGGGTCTTGATTTTTTTAAGCAGGGCTTCCTCCTCGCCCGCTTCCGGCGCCGCCTCCGCAATTTCCCTTGTCTGAAAAGACAGGATATCCCGCCGCCTGTCACGGGTCTCCGGATCCAGGAAGAGCTCTCCCAGCCGCCTGTCGGTATCGACCAGACGGAGGCGGCTGGCCTCCCAGCCGGAGAGGGCATGGGCGACCGGCTGGTCACCATAGGCGTCCAGGAGGCTGCGATGGACTGATTCGCGGAAAATACTCTGTTGATCGTTTTGACTGTGGATGGCCAGGAGGGCTTCCATCCGGTCCCGCAATTCGCCCGCGGCGACCAGCCGGCCGTTCATTCTGGCATAGCTCCTGCCGCCCTCCTTCAGGGTCCGGCCAATGACCAATTCACCGCTCCCGTCGGGACCGGCATCGTCCAGGAGGATGGAGACAGAGGCCTCCTCTGCGCCTGTTCTCAGGAAGGCGCGATCACTCCTGCTCCCGGAGGCAAAATCCAAGGCATCGATAAGGATCGACTTGCCCGCTCCCGTCTCACCGGACAGGACTGTCAGCCCTGGCCCCAGATCCAGTTCCGCATGTTCCACCAGCGCGAAATTATCAATCTCAACGCGATGTATCATGTCAGCTGTCGATTACCGTATCTTCTTTATCGAAGGGATTGATCTTCGTCAAGGCATTCAGCTTCTGCCGGAGACTCACGGCCGTCTCAATGCTGTGGGTCGCTATGAAAATCGTGTCATCACCGGCCAGGGTCCCCAGGATTTCATCGAGATACATGGAATCCAGGGCGGACGCCGCCCCCTGAGCCATACCCGGGAGGGTCTTGATTACGACCAGGGTATGCGCGTTGGTGATGGAGATGACCGCTTCAGCGAAGACACGTTTCATACGGCCAGCCGTCGCTTCCCCACTGTGGGTGAGCGTGACGTATTTCTGCGTCCCCTCACCCGTCATGACCTTGACAATCCCCAGCTCCTTGATATCACGTGATACCGTCGCCTGGGTGACGTCCATCCCGATCGCCTGGAGCGCGTCGACCAAGTCGGATTGAGTCTCAATGTTCCGTTCTCCCACGATCTGGAGGATTCGGGACTGGCGTTGTTTTTTTGGCGCTTTTTTCATCGGCTGAGCCCCCTTTGCTGAATTTTGGCGGGAAGGGTCTTGAAGAAGCTGTCTCCCCACAATCTTATGTATTTTACTTTTCTACCGGCGGATTTCACCGTAACACGCGAACCTGCCAACATCTCGAGCCCGCCGCGCCCGTCCACGGTCAGGAAGGCTCCTTCACGATTGGAGATCAGTCGCAGGCTTATCCTGGATTGGGCGCAGATCACATAAGTGCGATTCTGCATGGTGTGCGGGCAGATGGGTGTAACCAGGATGACATCAGAAACCGGATGGACAATGGGTCCTCCGGCGGACAGGGAATAGGCCGTCGACCCCGTGGGTGTAGAGACAATAACCCCGTCGCCCGGGATGTTCTGGACCTGGATCCCATCCACCTCAAGGGCGACGATAATGGATTTGGCCCGGCTGCCGCGGGCGATGACAACATCGTTCAGCGCCTCGTCCGCATAGCCCTCGTGGCCGCCGGTATCATAGTAGGAGGCTTGGAGGAGCGACCGGTCCTCGACCTCGAAATCACCTTTGATCAGGCGTTCCAAGGCTTGGTCCATACGGTCCGGGTCAATTTCGAGCAGGAAACCGACGCTTCCAAGATTGATACCTGTTTTAGGGAGGCCCCTGGAACTATCGTGGTGGGCCGCGGCCAGGAAGGTGCCGTCACCGCCCAGGCAGATCATGAGATCGCAGTCCGTATAGGGGGCACGGACCAGGCCCTCCTCTTTTAGATCGGGAACAAGACCGTCTTCGATGACCGGTGTTGCCCCATAAGCTGTGATGGTGGAAATCAGCCGGCGCGTCACGCCAAAGCCCGGATCCCTGTCTTCGTTGGGGTAAAGAGCTATCCTCACCCTGACCACCTTCCCTGATCCTGCCGCGCCGGCAAGCCTTCTCTACAAAGTCGCGAGGCGCAGTATCCTGGCTTCCAGGCCCAGCCTGTCGAGAGCCTCTTCTTTCACAAGCTCAGCCCGTGTCGCCTGTCCGGCAGTTGGCCGGCGAACACCTGCATAATCTATCAGCAGGCCCGCTTGCCGGCGGGAGGCCTCCGCAGCCAAGCTTGAGCCAAAACCGCCTGTTTCAACGCCATCCTCGATTATGAGCAAGCGTCCTGTCACATGTATAGATTCTAACATAGTTTCATAATCAAACGGCAAGGCGCTCACGCAAGAATAGAGATCAATCCCTATTTCCGGATGACTGTCCGCCAGAAGACCGGCCGCCGCGTCCGCCTCGGCCAGGCTGGTGCCCAGGGCGATGACGGTGATGGTCTTGCCCGTCCTCAGCTGACGGAGCCGGGTCAGGTCAGCCAGTCCGATCCGGGAGGGCGGGTCGGGGTAGTCGTAATAATCAAGCCGGGAGGCTGCTTCCTGGGGGTAACGGATGAGGAGGGGGCCCTCATGCCGGGTCGCGTAGGCCAACATGGCCCGCAGGTCACCGGCCGAGGCTGGAGCCAGGACCGTTATATTGGGAAGGGAGAGGGTCAGGGCCAGGTCATAGACCCCCTGGTGGGTATCCCCGTCGCCGGAGACAAGGCCGGCCCGGTCAACCGCGAAAACCACAGGGAGCTTCTGCAGGCAGACATCATGGATGAGCTGGTCCAGGGCCCGCTGGAGGAAGGTGCTGTAGATGGCGACAAAGGGGCGCAGGCCGGCCGCGGCCATGCCCGCGGCCAGGGTGACGGCATGCTGCTCGGCGATCCCCACATCGTAGAAACGCCCGGGGTAGGCTTTCTGGAAGGGGATCAGGCCCGTGCCCTGGGCCATGGCGGCCGTGATGGCCACCACCCTTGGATCGGAGCCGGCCAGATCAAGCAGGCAGTCCCCGAAGACCCTGGAATAATTCTCCCCCTTGGCCGGGCTCCCATTGGATCGGCCGTTGCTGGTATCAAAGGGTGAGACCCCGTGGTAGATCTCTGGTTCATCCTCAGCGAAGCAGTAGCCCTTCCCCTTGGTGGTCACCGCATGGAGGAGGACTGGCCCCCGGACCATGCGGAGGGCGCTCAGGTGGCGTTCCAGATCGGCCAGGTTGTGGCCGTCAACCGGACCGTAATAGCGGAAACCCAGCTGTTCGAAAATGGCACCCGTCTCACGTCTGAAGGAACGCCAGCGCCGCTTCATCCGGCCCAGGACACCGATAAGAAATTTTCCGACCCAGGGGATCCTGCCCAGCCGGCCCTCCCAGACCGTCTTCATCCTGATATAGCGCTGGCTGGTCCTCAGATACTCCAGATGGCGGGCCAGGCCCCCGACAGCCTGGTCGATGCACATGCGGTTGTCATTCAGGATGACCAGGAGGTTCTCCCCACTTTGGCCAGCATCGGACAGGGCCTCAAAGGCCATACCCCCTCCAATCGATCCGTCACCGATCAGGGCCAGGGTCCTGCTCCTGTCGCCCTGGATCCGCTTGGCCCGGGCCAGGCCCAGGGCGGCGGAAATCGAGGTGCTGCTGTGGCCCGTATTGAAGGCGTCGTAAGCGCTTTCCTCCCGCTTGGGAAAGCCCGATAAACCGTCCTTCTGGCGGAGCTTTTCGAAGTCCTCCAGCCGGCCCGTCAGGATCTTCCAGGCATAGCATTGGTGGCCGACATCGAAGACAATCGAGTCACGGGGGAAATCGCCGGTCGCCAGCAGGGCGATGGTCAGTTCAATGACACCCAGATTGGGCGCCAGATGGCCCCCTGTCCGGGAGACCGTCTCGATGATGAGGGCGCGGAGCTCCTCGGCCAGCTGTCTTTTTTCCTCGTCAGAAAACAGGCGGACACTGTCCGCCCCGCTGAGAGATTCAAGCAAAGGATGCTTGGACAAGCTAATGGCTCCTTTCGATCAGGCCTCGCAGAAAATCGGTAAACTGGCCGACCCCGCTGGCCCTCCCCTTCAACTGGTCAAGCAGGGACCCCATTTGGGTCAGCTGCCGGTCCAGGGCGGCGCGCGCCCCCTCAAGACCTGCCACCGTCACGAAGGTCTTCTTGCCGGCCGACTCATCTTTTTTGGGCGTCTTGCCAAGTGTAGCACTGCTGGCAACACAATCAAGGATATCATCCTGGATCTGGAAGGCAAGACCGACCGCCAGGCCCAGGTCCGAAAAAAGCTCCATCAGGTCGCCCGGGGCCCCTGAAAGGCTGGCTCCCATAAAGAGGGCCGCCCGTAACAAGCGTGCCGTCTTCAGTTCGGCCATGCTGGCTACCTCTTCAAGGCTAACCCTTTCCGGGTCCTCCGCCTCCAAGGCCAGATCCCTGTCCTGGCCCAGGATCATGCCCTCCCCGCCGGCGGCCAGGGCCAGCACCCGCATGGCCTTCAGGCTCCCGGGGAGGGGGTCCTGCGCGTAGGCGGCCAGCATACTTTCATAGGCCCGGTTCAGGAGCAGGTCGCCGGCCAGGATGGCGGTCGCCTCCCCGAATGCCTTGTGGCAGGAGGGCCTGCCCCGCCGGAGATCGTCATCGTCCATAGCCGGCAGATCATCGTGGATCAGAGAATAGCTGTGGACCATCTCCAGGGCGGCCGCAAAAGGCAGGGCGGCGGCTGGCAGGTCAGGGGAAAAAAGGAGACAGCTTCTGAGCAGGAGCTCCGGCCTGATTCTCTTCCCGCCCCCCAGGGCGCTGTAACGGGCGGCCTGCCAGACGCGGCTGGATTCCCCCCTGAAGGGGGTCAGCGCCTTATCCAGGACCTTTTCAAATTCCCCCATCATTCGAGCGCTTCCACCCTTCCTTCGGCATCGACCAGCTTGACCATCTCCTCTTTCATTGTCTGGAGTTTCCCCGAACAGAAGGAGGCCAGGGCCATACCCTCCTTGAAAAGCCCCAGGGACTGGTCCAGGGGGATCTCCCCTCTTTCCAGCAGGGTGACAATCTCCTCCAGCCTTTTGATGGCTTCTTCATAGCTGAGATTTTCCGTCACAAGTTCTGCCTCTTTTCCCTCAATATTCATCTTGATCATTCTCCTTTGTCAGACAAGGCCGGGTCACCTCGCAGCCAACCTCCCCGTCCCGGAAGAGGATAGCCAGGCTGTCGCCCCGGCTGAGGCCGCCAGCGGCAGGGACCGCCCGGCCGGTATGGTCGGTCACCAGGGCATAGCCGCGGGTGAGGACGGCAAGAGGCGAGAGGGCGTCAAGGGCCCCCACCGCCTTGGCCAGCCGGGCCCCCTCCCTGTCCCGGATGGTCCGCAGGCCCTGATGGCCCTGTCCCTCCAGCTTGTTTATCCTGTTGCTTTCCCTTGAGAGGAGCCTGTCACCGGCTGAAAAAAGCCTGTGGTCCAATAATTCCAAAGCCGCCCGGTGGGGGTCAAGAAAGGCGGCCGGCTGGGCCAGTACCGGCCGGCTGATCAGTTGGGCCAGCCGGTTCCCGGCCCCTTCCATCCTCACTGTCAAGGACTGCTCCAGGGAGGAGGCCAACTGGTCCAGACGGAGGAGGAGGTCCGCCTTGACCGGCACAGCCAGTTCGGCGGCGGCGGAGGGGGTCGGCGCCCTCAGGTCGGCGGCAAAATCGGCGATGGTGAAATCGGTTTCATGCCCGACCGCCGAAATCACCGGGATGCTGGAGGCCGCAATGGCGCGGGCCGTCACCTCCTCGTTGAAGGGCTGGAGGTCTTCAAGCGATCCCCCCCCTCTTCCAACAATCATGACATCCCCCAAGCCCAGAAGATTGGCCAGTTCGATGGCGGCCGCGATCTCCAGCTCTGCGCCCGCCCCCTGGACGGGTACGGGGATGAGGATCAGGCGGATGCCGGGGAAACGCCGACGCAGGACCTGGATCATGTCCTGGATGACAGCCCCCCCGGCCGAGGTGACCGCGACAATCCTGTCCGGAATGAAGGGGATGGGCTTCTTGGCCTTCTCGTCAAAGAGGCCCTCCCTTTCAAGTGTCTGCTTGAGCTCAATGAAACGCCGGTAGAGATTCCCGGTCCCCTCTTCCTCGGCCCCGTCCACGATCAATTGGAAGCGGCCCGTCTTATCGTAAAGGTTGGTCCTGGCAAAGAGGAGCAACTGCATGCCGTCCCGCAGGACCGGCGCCTTTGGAGCCGCCTGGCGGAAAAGAACACAGGAGACCGAGGCATTCTCATCCTTCAAGGTGAAGTAGCTGTGGCCTGAGGCATATTTCCTCAAACCGGAAATTTCCCCCCGGACGCGGACCTTTCCCAGTTCCGGATCATTTGACAGACGGGCGTTGACTGCCCGGTTCAACTCGGTTACGGAAAAGACCTCCCTCATGCCTCAACCGCCTCCTCCTTGTCCGCTTCCACCCTCCTCTTCTCCTTTTTCTCGATGCTGCCCAGCACCGCGTTGATAAAGGAGCGGGACTGGTCCGTCCCATATTCATTGGCGAAAATAACGGCTTCCGAGATGGCGATCTCCGCCGGGACCTCCGTGTCGAAGAGGAGTTCAAAGACTGCCAGCCTCAGGATGGAAAGGTCGATAAGGAGCTGACGCTCCATGGTCCAGCCCCTCAGATACCGGCTGATGACCTGGTCGATGGCCTGGCGGTTGGCGGTCACCCCCTCGACCAGTCTTTCAAAATAGGACAGATCCGCCTCATCCCCTGGGGGCTCCAGCTGGAGGAAGCCCTCCTTTTGCCCCTCCTTGCGGTCGGGACGGATCTCCGTCTGGTATAGGAATTTAAAGGCGCTTTCGCGCGCGGTATGCCGGCTCATGGTCTCTCCCCCACTACCTGAACATACCCGGGGGTAGAATCTTGTCAATCAGTTTCCTGATGGTATCCCGGTCACGGAAATAGCGATAGCCGATGAAATAACCGGTGACGGTCATGACCACAATGAAGAGGAGTTTCCAGATGCCAAAGACAATCCAGAGCAGGGCGATGGCAAAGAGGATCAGGGCCCCGATCACGCCGGATGTCAGTGGGGTCTGTTCCGGGCCCCTGGGTTTGTCGCCGGGATCAGGCCTTTGCATAGGCTACCGCTCCACCCGGGGCGCCACGGCCTCGACCCGGCTGACACGGACTTCCACCTTGCCGACTTCAATCCCCGAATATTTCTCCACGTCCTTCTTGACCCGTTCCTGGACCCGGGACATCATAACCGGGATTTCAACATCCGAGTAGGCCTGGACGATCATGCGGATGAAGAGTTTCCCCCCCTTGGAGGGGGCCACCCTGGCCTTGGCTGACTTCACCCCGGACTGGGAGATCTTGGCGGCGTTGAGGGCAATATTCTCGATGGCCTCGACCCCAATCTCGATATGACCGATCTCATTGGACCGGATCCGGGTCTTCCGGAGCCGGCCGGTCATGACCGAGACGATCAGGGTGATCACCGCAATAAGAAAACCGACCAGGCCGACCACAATCGCCATGGTCTTGGCCGGTTGCTTCTGGGCCATGTCCAGGATCAAGGTAATCATACCGGTCAATATATCCGTACTCAGGATCATCATGAGGGCGACGAGAAAGAAGACCGCCAGCAAAAAAGAAAAGCTGATCAGTATGATTCTGGCCCAACGGCTCATAGGTATTCCTCCAGTTCCGTCTTTTCGGTCCTGTCCTCCTGGGACTCCTGCCTGCTGTCGATCACCCGGATGACATGGACATTGACCGCGTCGACATTCAAGCCTGTAAAACGTTCCACATCACGCTTGACCCGCTCCTGGACCGACCAGGCGACCTCCGGCATTACATGGCCGAACTCGATATCAAGGTAGACGGTAATGATCAGATCGTCGGACTCACCGCTCCGGAAGCTGACGCGGACCCCGCGCCCCTCCGGCGCCAGTCCGATGGCCTCCTTCAAGCCCGATACAAGACCGGTGTTGAGACCGCTCACCCCCAAGGTATGGAGCGCCGCCTCCGCCGCGTATTGGGCGATGAAACCCTGCGACATGGTTCGCTCACCCTTGATTGAGAACTGCCGGCCTTCGCTGTCCATGTCAGGCCCGCTCCAGGTACTCCCCCGTGCGCGTGTCGATACGTACTATCTCATTCTGGTTGACAAAGAGCGGCACCCGGATGACAGCCCCCGTTTCCAGCTTGGCGTTTTTGGTGGCGCTTTGGGCGGTGTCTCCCCGGACAGCCGGCTCACACTCGACGATCTCGAGCTCCACCGTATTGGGAAGCTCAACTTCAAGTATCCGGCCCTCCCAGGATACGATCCGGGCCGTCATCCCCTCCTTCAGGAAGGGGAGGGCGTGTTCGAGCTTGTCGCGGCCGATGGGGATCTGGTCGTAGGTCGCCTCGTCCATGAAGTAATACAGGTCGCCGTCCTGGTAAATGTAGGACATATCCCGGTTGACCAGCTGGACGGGTTCATATTTATCGGAAGGGTTGAAGCTCTTCTGGACGACGCTTCCCGTTTGGAGGTTCTTGAACTTGACCCGGACGAAGGCCGATCCCTTCCCCGGCTTGACGTGTTGAAACTCAATCACCTGGCAGGGCTGTCCGTCAAGAACGAAACCTGTACCGTTGCGAAAATCCCCCGCACTGATCATAATTACCTCCAAATGAATAAAGCGCTCTGCTCTTGTTGCCATTTTACGGGAAAGGGCCTGCCGCCGCAACCGACAGGGCCGGCAGGTGTTACAATGCGGGATGTAAGCTATGAAGAGGCAGGAGGACCTATGGACCCGATCAGAGAAAAATCAAATAGGCAGACAAAAGCCAGCACCCGGACCCCCCTTTCCCGTTGGGTCAGGGATCGATTTTTCCCCGACCTCATTGTCAGCTCCCCCGACCGGCTCGCTTACGGGAAGCTGGCGGCAGAGGGCTTTCGCCTTGTCCTCCTGGACATCGACAACACCCTGGTCTGCCACGGCAGCCATCTTGCCGATGCCTTCGCCCGGTCCGTGGTCGAAAAAATCGAAGAGGCCGGCCTCACCCCCATCATCACTTCAAATGCCCGCAGGCAGAGGGCGGAGACCTTTGCCAATTCGCTCGGCCTGGGCTTCATCCCCGAGGCGAAAAAACCGGGCATCGAGGCCATCTGCCGCGAGTTGGACAGCTACGATTGCCGGATGGACCAGGCCCTTATGGTCGGCGACCAGCTCCTGACGGATATCTGGTCAGCCCGGCGGGCCGGTCTTCCCGTTGTCCTGACCGACAAAAGGGCCCCAAGGGAGATAATCACGGTCCGCTTCAAGCGCCTGATCGAAGGCCTGCTGATCCGACTTGGCGGCAGAGGCCACTGGGAGGCCCTCAGGGCCGACAAGGGGGAGGAGGGCCATCCCTGGCTCTGATCCGCCTTCCCTGAGACTTGATTGTGCGGAAAAGACCTGCCCCTCCAGGCTCAGGGCCTGGCAGCGGCGTCGTAGACCTGGGAAGGGTCGAAGAAGCGGGTCAGGTTCAGGCTCCTGGCCTGTCTCAGGCCAGAGCCTGACACAAAGGTCCGGGTGACATAGACGTGGCCGGCCGGGTTGTCCCAATAGGCCCAGGAACCATAACCGCTTTGGAGGCTATAGCCGGCCTCCCTGAAGAGATCCAGCTTGGCCTGATCGAATTCGATATGATCGCCGAAGGGGCAGTAGAGGGCCGTCAGCTTACCCGTATAGGGCTCGACCCATCGCTCCATAAGGGCCAGGTCCTCCTCAATGTCGGAAAGGGGGGTGAAGGGCAGGGAAAGCCTTTCATAGGTCCCACTTGCCAGGATCCAGTTCCTGGCCTCCAGGGCCTCCAAAACCGCCGCCAACTTCTGCCTGTTCGTGGAGAAATCGGTCGTCTGGGAGTCTGGGAGGACGAGGTCGGACTCCCTGGCATTCCTGCGGAGGGCCAGGTCCTGGATATCGGCAACGGGATAGCCGAGAATACCGTACTGGCCCACGATCGCGATTGTCCCCGTCGCCCCGTTGAAGGAGAAGGAGGGATTTTCCTCGATGAAGGCCTCCAGGATGCCGATGGCCGAGAAGGCGCGGTCCGAGCGCTCTTCACCGTCCTCGTCCAGGAGGACACCCTCCACTTGACCCGCCTCATTGACATCCAGGCGCCAGGCCAGGCCGCTTTCCGCCCTTGGCAGGGAGCTGTAGAAATCCTCAAGGACCAGGACCAGGGGTTTTTTGCCGGCAGGGCAGGGAATGCCTCGCAGCCTGCCCTCCTCATCCGCGAAGGAACGGCTGTCGACCAGGACATAGTCCTTCTGGTAAAGCTGCCCCAGGATATTCTCAAATTCCTGGGTTAAAAGAAGATCCCGGTCCGCGGCCTCCTGGAATCGGTCTCCGTCAAAGGCCCGGTCCGGATCGGCGATCAGGGGCTTTATTGCCAGGTGTTCGACCGGATCCCACCAGGTTGTGACCGCTTCCGGGTTCTTCGCGTCGCAGACAGCCTGGAAGGCCAGGAGTTCCTCATCTTCCTCAAAGTGGCCGATCAGTCGCTTGATCTTGCTTGAGGCCTGGTAGGTCCTGTCCCGGGCCATATCCTGGCGGATCAGGAGGATCTGTTCCTGGTAATAGGCCTGCCAGACGGTCTCCAGCCGGTCCTCCAGATAGGCGCTGACAGGTTCCAGGCCGGTGAGATCGGTCGTGGAGATCAACTTCTCAAGGGCCAGGGCCTCCTGATAAAGCCCGCCTTCTTTCCCGGCCTCCCTCACCTGCCCCAGCCTGTCCTTGACGGACAGGACCGTATCCAGCTGGTCCTGCATGGGCTTGTAGTCCCGGGCCAGCACGGGAACCCGCCCCATCTCCTGGAGTAAATGGAGGAAGGCCTCCTCCTCCAGCTCCTGGTTGAGGAAGCGTCCCGTCGCGTCAGCCAGTGAATTCAGGACCCCCTGGCCCGCCAGACCGGCATAATGATCCAGCCAGTCGACCTCCTCCCCGGTCAGGACCGCCCCCTTCAAGAGGCCTTGGACCAGGGCCTCCCCCTCCCTTTCGGCATCCTCTTCAATGCGCGCGATCAGCTGGTCTGCCTCAGCCTTGAGCCTTTCGACCCGATCCGTCTGCCGGTCGTCGGAAAAGGCAGCCCGCCTTTCCCGGAGGGCATTGTAGATCTCAAAGACCTTGTCCTGGTCACCGGCCTCCAGGGCCCGCTCATAGTCCTTGAGACTGTAGGGAAGGCGGGGCTGTAGCAGCAGGAAGATCCCCGCAGCGAGGAGCCCGAGGACAAGGAGGGTCAGCAGGATCCTGATTTTCAGTCCCCGGCTGAAACGCCGGGTCCGGGTCCTTTCAAGCAGGGGGGAATTCATCTCATTCCGGAGCTCCGTCGAGCTCAAGCTGCCTGTCCTCCAAGCTCTCTTCCCGGATATAGCGGCCCGCGGTCGGAAGCTTGACCACCCGGTAATAGGCCGGATCCCGGACAAAGGTCAGTTCCCCCTCCTGGTAGAGCCGGGTCAGGCTGTCATTTTTTGATCTCAGGATGGCGGCCCCCCCTGCCGTCCTTGTCACCTTCTTCACAATCTGGGAAGCCTGGAAGTAGAGGAGCTTGTTCTTCCTGGACCGGACGGCGAAGGACAGGTCGCTGTCCGGGGGCAGATAGGCCATGCCGACCAGGGGGGAGGAGTCGTTGTAGGCCTTGATCAGCTTCCTCCGCCTCTGTTTGGTTTCATAGTGGGCCACGTCGAGTCTGACCCCCCTGCCATCGGCGAATACCAGGAGAAATTCGCCGGCAAAGGGCTCCTGGGTTGAGTGGATGAAGACAACCTTCTCCTCCTGGTCCAGCTCCAGGAGATTCGGCGTATATTCACCGAGCAGGGAGGGCCGGTGATCCTCGACCTCCCAGGCCATGAGCTTATAGACCTGGGCCTTGTCGGTAAAAAAGAGAAGTTCCGAATGGTTGCTCGATTCGAGCTCCTGGACGATCCGGTCCCCCTCCTTGACCCGGATCTCGAAGTTGCCGCGGAGGGAGGTGGCAGGCAGCTTCTTGAAATAACCCTGCTCGGTCAGGAAGAGCCTGGTGTTGTAGGCCGGGATCAGTTCCTCTTCTTCCGGGATCTCAATCTCCTCCGGGGCGATCAGGCGGGTCCGGCGCTCCCGCCCATAGCGCTTGCCGATATCCTTGAGCTGGCGGACGATCAGGTCCCGGATCCTGGCCCGGCTCTGGCCCAGTTTTTCCAGGTCACTGATCTCCTTTTCAAGGGATTCGACATCGCGGATCCTTTTCAGGATATATTCCCGGTTCAGATGGCGGAGCCGGATTTCCGCCACGTGTTCCGCCTGGATCTCGTCGATGGCGAAGGCCTCCATGAGGCGGGGGACCACTTCTTTTTCCGTCTCTGTCAGCCGGATGACCGCGATGGCCTTGTCTATATCCAGGAGGATCTTCTCCAGGCCGCGGAGGAGGTGGAGGGTCCCCCGCTTCTTCTCCGCCTCAAAGGCCGTTTCACGCCGGATGCAGTCACTGCGCCAGGCCAGCCACTCGGACAGGATTTCACGCACCCCCATTACCCGGGGCTTATCCCCGATCAGGATATTGAAATTACAGGAGAAGGGATTTTGGAGGGAGGTGGCCGAAAAGAGCTGATGGAGGACCACATCGGGATCGGCCGAAGGTCTGTAGTCGACGGAGATGCAAAGCCCGTTCAGGTCCGTCTCATCGCGGACAGTGACCACATCACGGAGCCGGCCCTTCTTCATGGCTTCGGCGATGTCGTCAATCACGGCCTCAATGGTGGTGGTATAGGGAATCTCCCTGATCTCTATCCTCTTATCCTTCCGGTTGACATCGGCCGTGGCCCGGAGCTGGAAGCTCCCCCTCCCCGTCTCATAGATGGCCCGCATTTCATCGGGTTCATAGATCAGGTAGGCGCCGGTGGAAAAATCGGGGGCTGGAAGGGTGGTCAGGAGGTCAGCCTCCGGATCACGGATGAGGGCGATGGTCGTATCACAGATCTCCTTTAGGTTGAAAGAGCAGATGTTGCTGGCCATGCCGACAGCGATCCCCTGGTTGCTATTGACCAGGATGGTGGGGAACATGGCAGGAAAGAGGACCGGCTCCTTCATGGTTCCCGAATAATTGTCGACGAAATCGACGGCCTCTTTCTCCAGACCGGCAAAGAGGCTTTCGCAGGAGGCGTCCAGCCTGACCTCCGTATAGCGGGAGGCGGCATACTGCATGTCCCGGGAGGAGACGCTGCCGAAGTTGCCCTTGGAGTCAATCCAGGGGTGGAGGAGGCTGCCATTGCCCCGGGTCAACCTGACCATGGTCTCGTAGATGGTCTGGTCTCCGTGGGGGTTCAGCTTCATGGTCTGGCCGACCACATCGGCTGACTTGGCCCGGGCCCCGCCCAGGAGATTCATCTTGTACATGGTGTAGAGGAGCTTGCGGTGGGCCGGCTTGAAGCCATCGATCTCGGGGATGGCCCGGGAAACGATAACACTCATGGCATAAGGCAGATAGTTCTCGAAAAGGGTATCCGATAGCTTCTTCCTGATCGCCCCTCCGGTCTTTTCCTCCGTCACCCGGTCTTCCCTGCCCTTGTCCTTGTCATTCAAATCCATCAGCCGACATCCAGCATCTCACGGTAGAGATGCCCTTTCTCTTCAATACAACGACGCCGGCCGCTTATGTTGTCGCCCAGAAGCAAGTCAAAGCTGTCCCGCATGGTCTTCTCATCTTCCGGTATGACCGCGATCAGGCGGCGGGTCTCGGGATTCATGGTGGTATTCCACATCATGCCCGGTTCATTCTCGCCCAGGCCCTTGGACCTTTGGACATGCGTCTTTCCCTCCTTCAGCCCCTGGAGGATCTCCGTCTTCTGCTGATCGGTGTAGGCGAAATAGGTGCTTTCGAAACGCTTGGTCCGATGGCTGATCTCATAGAGGGGGGATTCCGCGATGTATATCTTATTCTGCCGGATCAATTCGGGGGTCAGCCGGTAGAACATGGCCAGGATCAGGGTCCTGATCTGGAAGCCATCCACGTCGGCATCCGTGCAGATGATCACCTTGCTCCAGCGCAGGCGGTCCATATCGAAAGGGGGCAGGGCCTTGCTGTACTTTTTGGGGATATCGACCCCGCAACCCAGGATCTTGATCAGGTCCATGATGATGTCGTTTTTGAAGATGACATTGTAGTCGGCCTTGAGGCAGTTGAGGATCTTGCCCCTGACCGGGATAACCGCCTGGAATTCGGCGTCCCTGGCCATCTTGACCGAGCCCAGGGCCGAGTTGCCCTCCACGATGTAGAGCTCGCGCCGGTCCAGGTCCTGGCTCCGGCAATCGACGAAGAGCTTGACCCGGTTGGAAATATCCAACTGTTGCATGAGATCCCGCTTGACCGCCAGCCGGGTCTTCTCCGCCTTTTCCCGGCTCCGCCGGTTCAGGAGGACCTGGTCGGCGGCCCGGAGGGCCTCCTCCCGCTTCTCGATGAACCAGATATCCAGCTTGGCCCGGATCAGGTCGGTCATGAAGCGCTGGATGAAACGGTTGTTGATGGAACGTTTTGTCTGGTTCTCGTAGCTGGTGACTGTGGAGAAAGAGCTGGTCATAAGGATCAGACTTTCCTCTATATCACCAAAATTGATCCGGGACTCACCGGCCCGGTATTTACCCTCATTTTTCAGGAAATTATCGAAGGCGGACACGAAGGCGGACCGGACCGCCCGGTCGGGTGAGCCGCCATACTCAAGCCAGGAGGAGTTATGGTAATAGCGGATGTCCCTGACCTGGTTGTTGAAGGCAAAGGCGACATCGCATTTGACCGTGTAGTCCTCCCTGTCCTGGCGGTCACGGCCCATCCCCTCACCACTGAAGAAGGCCTCCTTGGTCAGGGCCCCCTCATTCATCTCCCGGACCAGGCCCAGGATCCCTTCGGGATAGTGGTAGGAGCTCTTGGTCCCTTCCAGTTCATCGATGAACTCAAAGGTCACCCCCTTGTTGATCACGGCCTGTTGCTTCAGGGTGGTATGGAAGTAATCGGCCGGGATGGCGATGTCGGTGAAAACGTCGTCGTCGGGCATCCAGCGCTGGATGGTCCCGGTCACATTTTTCCCGTCAGGGGTCTTCTTGAGGCCCCCTATATTGTTGCCCCTTTCAAAATGAAGCTCATAGAGGTGGCCGTCCCGCCTGACAGCCACATCGAACCAGCGGGAGGCGTACTGGGTCGCGCAGGCTCCCAGCCCGTTAAGGCCCAGGCTGTACTCGTAGTTTTCACCCAGGTTTGTCTTATACTTCCCACCCGCGTAAAGCTCGCAATAGACCAGCTCCCAGTTGTATCTCTTTTCCAGGGGGTTGAAATCCAGCGGGATCCCCCTCCCCCGGTCGATCACCTCAATCGAATGGTCGGGGAAGCGCTTGACTGTAATCACATGCCCATGGCCCTCCCGCGCTTCATCGATGGAATTCGACAGGATCTCAAAAAAGGACTGCTGGGCTCCCCGCAGGTCATCCGATCCGAATATGACGCCGGGCCGGAGCCGGACGCGATCAGGCCCCTTCAGCTGCGAAATACTGGTATTGTCGTAGATCTGGCTCATTTGGACTCCCTTCAAAGTCGATTCTCACACGGATTGAAATAGGCGTCAAGCAGTCCGCCCCCATGAAAAAACCATCTGCGGACTTTGACCAAAGGCCGGCAGATGGCTGTACCCTGGTGAGCATAGCAGGACTCGAACCTGCGACCCACAGCTTAGAAGGCTGTTGC
>CAZAKT010000010.1:39796-49475 GCA_964486135.1 uncultured Mageeibacillus sp. | reverse complement strand
GGAAAGATCACTGTCCTTTCAGGTAATTTCCAAAGCTTTTTCGGCTTCATACTTGATAATAAGGGAGAGCTGGAGATAAATTGTGATGACTACAAGGCAGGGGGTGCCTTCATCTTCCATAACGACTTGAAAGCCAGCATCAGGGTAGTAAATGGCAAATTTGATATAACTGCCCTAAGTGGGGCAAGGCAACCCACACCGGATGATGATGAGCCTGGGGATGAGGGAGAGCTTGATGTCCCGGGACACTTCATCTTCCATAATGAGGGACTTCTGGAGATTGATGATGGGACTTTCAGTTCGGAACAAGCCTTTGCTTTGCAGCAGGAGGGTAGGCTCCGGATCAAGGCCGGCAATTTCACAGTCGACAGGGGCTCCATGTTCAATTTTCATTCCTCTGATGAGCAAGACTCCGATAGCCTGATTTCCGGTGGTCTCTTTCTCTGTAAGGATGCAGAGGATGGTGTGATCAACCTTTATGGTGGGGATCTGGTCCTGACGGGCGGCAAATTTGTCAATGAATCGGGCAACCCTGCCTTCAGAGTCAGCCGCCAGAACATTCCGCCGCCAACGCTGGATATCCCTGACCCCTATGTTGCCTATCCACGCAATTGGGAAGAGGAGGGGGCCCCGGTCATAGAAATCCTCAAAGGAACCAGTCTGACCGTCAGCTGCGTGGTAACCGGGGAGGGTGCCGATAAGGCGAAACTCTTCTCCTACGTTCTCGAACTCGACCGGCCACTGATAAATGGTGTTTACGGTGACCTGGTCTTCAGTTCAGGGATTGCTTCCTTTGATTTAAAGCATGGCGCGAGCGTGATGGCGCCGAAACTGCCAGGAGGCACGGGTTACTCTATTGTTCAAAGTGGCCAGGGTGATGAGTATACGGTCCAGACGGGCCAGATCCTGGGAGACAGGGCAGAGGGATCAATACCCACCGGATCTCCCCTTGTCATTGCCTATTCCAATCTTTATACCAAGTCGGAATCTGGCGACCCTCCCGCTGGCGACCCTCCCGCTGGCGGCAGTCCGGAGAGCGGTTTGCCCGGCACGGGCCAAGGTGGAGGTATTCAAGAACAGACGCCCGAAAGTGGAGAGAAGGCTCCCCTTGTGGGTGAGACAACTGCCTATGTTTGGGCAGCCAGTTTGACGCTCCTGCTAACCCTTTCCTTGCTCGCGCTCCAGATTCTGAGAAGGAAAACGGTGAAATAACGCAAAGCACAGAGCCTGCGCAAGATTTGTCGTAGTAGTTGTTACGGATAGCCGGGCTTCTCCCGTAGGTTGGGAGTGGCCCGGCTTATTTATTTTTGATTTGCAGTTCTGAGCAGATGACGCGGATTTGTGTGGCTGTTTGTCAAGTTCAGATTGACCCACAAATCCCATTTTCATTGGCTTACAACAGATTTAGGACTGGCCTTTGTCAGTCAGCCTCCATCTCATCACGATTTTGGTGAAATAGGCTTAAATTATTAGAAAATAACAGAGATTTTAAGCCAAATTATATTGACAATTAACCGATAAACTGGCAATATTTCAAAGGTTGCGCCTTGTATTACCCTGTTCAAGCTTTAGTGATATCAAGCGAATAATAAGCGGCCCGCAGGTAAAAATATTGCTCCATTGATGTCGAGCATTTGTTCGAATCTGTGCCAAAACGAAGATCGTCAGGGAATGTTTGCTGGCGGAAGCTGTCTTTTGAATGCCAGCTTTCATTATGAAGGATCAGGAAATGGAAAAGGAAAAGAAGATGAAAGATCACACTAAAGGGAAGAGGACGGCCTCCTGGGCAGCCTTCCTGCTTGCCCTCCTAATGATTGTCGGCCTGGTACCGTTTTTGTCGACGGTGGAAGTAAGGGCGGATGAAGAGGTCAGCAATGCCGCAGGTCTAATAGATGCCTTGAATGTCAGTGGGAAAGTTGAGGCCGAGCTCACTTCGGATATTGTGATAGACGCTGGCACGATAAATATCTCTGGAGGAAATAAGACGATCGACGGCGGGGGCCACTACCTTGTCATCAGGGGAGATTGGGGACTATTCACGGTCAGCGGTGGGAGTCTGACCTTGAAAAATATCAAGATAATTGTTTGTCCTGGCGCCCACGTTTCAGGAAGAGTCTTTTACAATTACAGCGGAGGAAGCATCACCCTGTCCAATGTCGAGGTGCGGGCTCAAAGGCTCGTTCATCAGCAAAGCGCTGGGAATATCACTCTCAACGATTCTAAATTTTCTTTTCCTATAAGTGACATCCATGCCAACACCCCTTCCGGTGGTAACACGAGTGAAGGGGGCACAAATGACTACGGTTTAAGTGATTTACTGGCTGGCGTTTTTGATTGCGCAACGGGAGAATTCCTGGCTGATCCCGATCCCGAACTCATCGCCATCACGGTCAAGGCAAAAGATGGGAGCTGGCCCTATGACGGCGAGCCCCATTCCTTGAATGAAGGAGAATTAGTCTCGGGGGAACTTATAGATGGCGATAGCCTGGTAGTGACTACATCTGGTTCGATTATCGACGTGGGAGAAGAGGATAATGTACTGACCTCCGTTTCCATTATGCGGGGGTCTGAGGATGTCACGAGTGAATATGACATTACAGAGGAGCCTGGAACCCTGACGGTCACCGGGCGTGAGATCACGGTCACGGCTGACAGCGCCAGCAAAACCTATGACGGGACAGCCCTGCAAAAGGATTCAGCCACTGCCACTAATCTGGTGACCGGGCATAAATTGGATTCGGTTCAAGTCACCGGACAGCGGATCCGGGTCGGTAACGGCAGGAATGTGGCCCGAAATGCGGTGATAGTTGATGGAGAGGGCAAAGATGTAACGGAAAATTATTTCATCACCTATAAGTCGGGCTGGCTTAGGGTCGGGAAGCGTAGCCTCCATATCACGGCCCGGAGCGCCGGAAAAGTCTATGACGGTACTCCTCTCTTGGAAGACCGTGTCCGGGTCAATGGCCTGGTCAGTGGGCACAGGCTTGATTCCATCACCGTCACAGGATTTCAGGAAGACGTTGGCAGCTCATCCAATGTGCCCAGCGCTGCCGTTATCAAGGTGGGTGACAGGGACGTCAGCTCCAACTATGACATCAAGTACCATGAGGGTAATCTCCGGGTAAGAAAACGCTCGGCTACAATCACGGCCCTCAATGACAACAAGGAATATGACGGCAGTCCGCTTTACCGCCATGAGGCGACAGCGGAGGGTCTTGTCGAGGGCCATGTCCTGGCTTCAGCCGACTATTACGGTCAGCAAACCTGGGTCGGCAGCAGGAGGAATGTGGTCCGCAAGGCCCGGATCGAAAACGCCGAGGGCCTTGATGTAACGAAAAACTACTGGTATAGCTATGTGGACGGCCTGCTTCAGGTCACCCCAAGGCCCCTGATTATAAGGGCCGATAGCGGCTCCAGAGCGTATGATGGGACACCGCTCTCGGCGGCGGGGGCTAGGGCTGAGGGTCTGGTTGACGGCCATGAACTCGCTTCCTTTGATGTAAGTGGAAGTCTTACCGACTTTGGAACCCTCCCTAATCTTGTCAGCAATGCAGTGATCAGGGAGGGCGACAAGACAGTTAACCGGAACTATGCCATCACCTATGAGCCGGGCCTCTTGGAAATCCTGGCCAAGGACGTGGTCATTATTGTGGCGGATGCCAGCAAGACCCTTAATGAGAATGATCCTGTCTTCACCGCTTCCGTGGAGGGCCTGGTGGCGGAAGGTGACCTGGGGATTATCAGCTACTTCAGATCCAATAAAGACGAGACAGTGGGTAAGTACACAGGGGTGCTGGACGCCCTCTTTACGGAGAATCCCAACTACAGGGTCCTGGTCAAGAAGGGAGACTTCGAGATTCTGGAACCCGCTTCCATTGTCGGTGGTGAAGAGGACATCATCGATGGCGACGGCGGTGTCGTCAAAGGGGATGAGGACAACAAGAGCCCCGTGACCGGTGAACTCCTTACCTATAGCCTCCTGGGGAGCCTCTTGCTCCTGCTGGGAGCTGCAGCCGCGGTCCTGGGCAAACGCTCAAAGTCCCGCCAGGGGTCGTAGACTGATCTTTGGATTGAATTTTCTGGGTTAAAGGAAATTCCCCGGTCGGATCGGCCGGGGAATTTTTTGATCTGGTCGAAATTTGAGCTTCTTATATTTTGATGACATCGAAATTTTCCTTCCGTAAACCTCCCTTTTCATCTAAAAGCTTGATAATACGCTATTAGGGCCTACCCCCTTGACAAAGAGGATTCGATTTGTTATCTTCCAGTTGTCTGGCTTATACAGGGCTGAAATAGGCTTAAAATCAAGCTTAGACAGGATATCTATAACATCGTCGAATACTATTCGTTGAATAGTGAATATATATCCAGTTGTCATAACGGTTGAATAATTCTAATCGAATTCGAGGCATGGTCTTTTGACTGGCCCCGATTAGAGAGGTAATCGTAGTGACAAGACGAATAAAAACCCATAAAAGAATTCTCCCACTGATACTCCTGCTTGTTGTGGTCCTTCTGACCGCTGCCATTCCCATTACATCTTCCGAAGTATCGGCGACAGATTTGCCGGAATTGGAAGAGCCTGGACTTCTCCCGGATGAGGGGGAAGCCCTTGGTCTGTCCTTGGGAGAGGAAGGAGATGGGAGGGAAGATCCTCCTCTGTTGCCAACCCTGGCTGACCTGGGTCAGTCCCCGGGAGCAGAGGGAGGCCCGGAAGAAACAGGTCCCCCTGATGACCTGGGCCAGATGGAAGAGACAGAGGGATCCGCGCTTCCCTCCCAGGCATCGGGCTTGTCTGGAATGGAAGAGGGGGGACTTCCCTTGAGAGGAGGGGAGCCTGCGAACAGACCAGGTATGGGTCAGGAAGAAGGTATCGACAAGGGCTCGGGCGACTTGCTGGATGATGATTCTGGCGGGACTGGTGGAGGAGGTATGTCGATACATGACAACGATGGTTATATGGTAATTGAGAAGGTCCTGGAAGGGGAGGACAGCCAGAAAGATTTCAACTTTGTCATCAGCAAGCTGGTATTTGATCCCCTGGAACAGGCCAGCCAGGGCTCGGACAATTCTCTTGGTTTTGGGACAGGACGAATACCCCCGATAGGCGAAGACGGCGGGCTGGTCCGGTTATATGAGGAAGTCTGCGATGTTTCGGTCAAGGCGGGTGAAGCGTCCGCTCCAATAGAGCTTCCGCGTGGGACCTACAAGATCGAGGAACAGGACGTTGAAGGCTACCAGGTAACCTATAGGATGGGAGGGCAGGAAGGACTCAGACCTCGCTCGGCCCCGGGCGGTGTCATTGATGATCTGAAGATTCAGGCCAAGGAAACTACCCAAGTCATAGTGACCAACACTAAAACAATTGACCCCGGCCAACTCTCGGTCAAGCAGACCTTCTTAGGCGGTGAGGACCCCGGCCAAATCCGCCACTATACCCTGGAGCTGGAGCTGGCCATAGAACCCTTATTGCCTGGAAGGCAAAGTATTGGAAGGGAAGAATTAATTCCCAGCCGACTGCCACTCCCAGGGGATGAACAGCAAGGGAAGAATCCTACCGAGATCCGGAAGGCCTTAACTCCCTTCATCCTCAAAGGAGATCAGACTTGGGTTTCTGGTGATATTAAAGAGGGTACCCCCTTCAGTATCCTGCCATCGGATGATTCGAACTTGAAGGAGATCAGATGTAACGGCCAGGTAGTTGATAAGGCCCAGGGTGAGATGGTACTGGGCCAGTCGCTTACCTTTGAATTCATATACGAAACACCCAGCAAGCTGGCTCAGGCTAGTCAGGAAACTGATGATTCCCTGGGTGGCGATAAGATCCTGGGCAATTCGGATGTGAAAGATGTGAAGGTCATTGCGACCGGGGAAGGTAAGCCCTTCCTCCTGGCAGGCTCCTGCCTGACCTTCCTGGCCCTTTGCCTGGCCTGGCTTGGAAGGCGTGGGCTGGTGAAGAAGAAAGTAGTCTGATCTTTCATACAGACCGAAATAAGGATGGAGGGCTCTCCGGTGATCGCCGGGGAGCCCTCATCTTTTGAGGATACTTATCTGAGAATAGACCGTATCCCTATCCTTCGGTATTCCATTCGATGGTTTTGTCCTCTTTATGATTCGCTGTCATGCTTAATTATTATTGCCATTATTTGCGGACAATCCCCGGCCAGCAAAATTCCAGGTAAAAGAATCTAATAGAAATATTACTTATTTTCTCTGGCAATAGAGCTTTTCCACTCAATTTGTTGATTTTTGGTGAATATCTTGAAAATATGGGGCAATATCCATAAATTGTTGTGAAATTCGCTTGACAATGGAGGTCTTCTATGGCATTGTCTCCATAATTGAGCATTTTTAGGGAATTGGAAATAATAATACTAATATGAGTGTTAGGTAATACCTATTTAATTTAACGGATATTATTCTAGGAATAATGAATTAATATTCTAGTTGTCATAACGGTTGAATATATTCCTCGGAGCAGAGGTAGGAAAGGCTTGTGCCATAGTCCTTCGTCTGGCTGAAAATAGGAACGACCTTGTGGCAAAGAAGACCACAAAGAAAAGAATCAAAGGAAATGACACCAGGGACTTTCTTAAGGAATTGCCCGGGTGAGATGACCCTGGCGGATGCCGGGGCTAAGGAGGTCCAACTGCGTGAGCTGGGATGAGAGGCTACTTGCGGCAGCTGGCCGGGAAAAATCCAAAGAAAGGTCTTTACCAAACAGGTTCCCGGATCGCCTGTCCTGCTTGTTGAGAAGATGCTTTAGGTACGCTTGAGTTAATTCGTAGAAGGAGAGGAAAATGAAGGCAAAAATTAGTAAGGTTAAAGCCATTTCCTGGAAGGCCAAATTGCTGGCTATTCTCCTGGCCTTGACCCTTGTCCCAATCAGCACGGCAGTCAAGACTTTGGCGGATGATGGACAAAGACAAATAGGGGAAATGGGCCTCGAGGATCAGGATAAATGGCCAGAAAAGCCTGCGGATACCGAGGACGTCCGCGGTACCCTGGTTGTCAAAAAGACTGTTCTGGGTGGGGTCGAGACCACTGACACAAGCCTGGGAGAAGGCTTAGATAAGGATAAGGTATTCAATTTTCAGATCACTCCCATCCCGTCAGGAGATATTTTGGAGTCCGTGGCACTCGGGAAGGGTGAGCTCCAAAGGGCGATCAAATTCTCCTTGAAAGACGGGGAAGAGAAAAGATTTGATCTGAAAGTTAAGTATCAGTACAAGATTACTGAGCTGAATCCTGAAGGCTATGAGGTGGCCGGCAGCATTGTGCACGGTAACCCAGGAGGTTACTCTAAGAAAGTTGAATTTACGGGGGCGGAGACGACCGTCAGTGTCAACGCGGAAAGGCTCACGACCGTTACCTTTAAGAATACCCCCCTCCCAGAAGTTTCTGATTTTGTTGTTGAAAAGACAGTTGTCGGAAATGAAGACTGCGATGAGAGGTTCCCCTTCGGCCTCTGGGTCAAGGGTATGGAAAATAAGGAACTGGGAGCTCTGAAGTTCGATGATCAGGCCTGGGCTAAGTTCAAATTGGCTGCAGGTGAAAGAATGATCTTGGAGGGCTTACCGGCTGGACGGGATTTTAAGCTTCAGGAAATGCCCGTCACCGACTACACACCACACTATTCTGTCGAAAAAGGGAAGGCCGAGGTGACAGAGAAGGGAGTTATTGGTTGCACACAGGCAGTTCCAACCGTCATCCTTGTGATCAATAAATTTGCTGGTTTCGGTCCCATTGTCGATGATCCCTTGCCTCCGACTATAGATGTTAAGGTAAAAAAGATCTGGGAAGGGGGAGAGTCGCCCAGACCCGAAATTGAGTTTGAGCTGTACCGGGAAGTTCCGGGTGCACATGGCAGTGTCAAGTTGGAGACGATCGAAGACGCCATAAAGACGCTCAAAGACGGTGAGACTGAACTCGTATGGCCTGGAATGCCCCGAACCAATGACAAGGGGGTGGAGTACAAATACTATGTAGTTGAGCTCACAGAACTTGACGATTATAGGATGGAGAGGGTTGATTATCTCACGATCAAGAATATCTATACCGGAAGCCCGTCAGTTGATCCACCTCCCGATGGGGGAGATGATCCGCCCCCTGAAGGGGATGAAGGACCGGGAGAACTGGTTCTGGGTGATACGGACGAAACTGGAAGCGGGGAAGCCGATGGATCAAAAGAGATGGTCCTGGGAGAAGGGGATGTAAAAGCGCCCGCGACGGGAGAGATGCCTTCCTATTATCTCTACCTGGGTATGCTCCTCATGGTCCTTTCCCTGATTGTCCTCTGGAAGGGAAGTCGCGTCTTCAAGGAAGACTAGCAAGAATATGTGATAGTTGGCTCAAGGTAAAGGGCCTGGATAGGCTCCCCGGTTTGACACCGGGGGGCCTTAGTCTGTTTCAGGGAACCAGCGGTCCAGGAAGTTGGACAGGGCCACCAAGTAGGCCTCTTTATCCTCAGGATAGCTGGAAAGATGGCCGGATCCCGGGAGCAGGTGACTGCTTGTCCTGTCAGGCAGGAGCCGGATCCTCTCCTCGATCATGGGCTGGTAGTCAATGCTTTTCAGGAAGCTGTCCTCTTCATGGCCCAGGATCAGGACGGGGAGTGACAGGGAAGAGAAGTAGGAGAAATAGTCCTGCTTTTCAGGGTTTCCTACGGACATACGGACGGCATAGGGGGTGGTGGCTGGAAGCCAGAAGAGGAACTTGTTGGCTTCGCTACGGAGGCTGGCCCGGATGAAGGCGTCACTGTCACGGGCCGGGCTGTCGACTATAAGGGCGGCTATGCGGGAGAAACTCTCTTGGCCGTCTGTCCCCTCCTGCCTGCTCGCCTCGTCAAGTTCTGACAGGGCGCGGAGGGCGGCTGTCGTACCCGACCCGAAACCATAAAGGATGAGGGGGGAGGCGGGGAGATTGTCAAGGGTCCAGTCGATGGCGGCGATCACATCCTCCGCCTCGGCATAGCCAAAAGAGGAGAGGGAACCGGAAGAATCCCCACTGTGACGGAGATCAAAGGTCAGGACATAGAAGCCTTCCCGGGACAGGTGTTTCAGGAGTGGCGCTGTATCAAGACCAAAGGGCAGGCGGTTGCTTCCCTGGTCGTGGACCAGGATGATGCTGCCGCGATTCTCTTCTTTTTCGGGGGGGATCAGCCAGCCCTTGAGGGATAACTGGCCCTGATCCAGGCTCAAGGAAATGGACCTGAAAGAGGGCAGGGAATTGGTGGCGTAGGGAGGGAGGGCTTCCGGAGATTTTTTCATGAGGCGGTCAGCCTTGACCAGACTGGTGACGGCGACCAGGAGGGCGAGAATCAGCAGGAAGGCCAGGAGGGTCAAGATGGCCCTGGTCCCGAATTTCCGTCGCTTGTATACGGATGTGTAGCTTCCCCTTCTCAAATGCTTGCCCTCTTTTCTTATTGCCTAAGTGGATTTTAGCAGAAGCGGACCACTGACGTTGCGGGGCCGGCCGTCCGGGTGATAGAATCAAAGACCGGCCAAGCCGCTGGTGTAAAGTGGCCATGGATGGAAAGTGATATGGACGAAAAGAAGGACAAGTGGATACTGGGGATCGAGACCTCCTGTGACGAGACGGCCGCAGCGGTGGTTGGGGACGGACGAAGGCTGGCCTCAAGTGTTGTCTCCACCCAGATTGACCGGCATGCCGCCTTCGG
>CAZAKT010000010.1:33680-39696 GCA_964486135.1 uncultured Mageeibacillus sp. | reverse complement strand
GAAGGCTGGCCTCAAGTGTTGTCTCCACCCAGATTGACCGGCATGCCGCCTTCGGCGGTGTGGTGCCGGAAATTGCCTCCCGTGAGCACGTGAAGATGATCCTGCCTGTCCTGGACCGGGCCCTGAAAGAAGCGGGGAAAGACCTGGGAGATCTCACGGCCATCGCGGTTACCTTTGGCCCGGGCCTGGTCGGCGCCCTCCTGGTCGGTGTCGCGGCGGCCAAGGGGCTGGCGGCGGCGACCGGCCTCCCCCTGATCCCCGTCCACCACCTGGAGGGCCATATCGCCTCAGCCTACCTGGCGGACCCGGATCTGGAACCCCCCTTTTTGTGCCTCCTGGTGTCGGGTGGGCATGCGAGCCTGGCGGAAGTCCTGGATTACACCCATTTCAAGGTTCTGGGAAGGACGCGTGATGATGCCCCTGGAGAGGCCTTCGACAAGATTGCCCGGGTCATCGGCCTGGGTTACCCGGGCGGCCCCCTTATGGAAGAGGCCGCCAGGGGAGGGGACCCCCAGGCTCTGGATCTTCCTATGACCCGTTTTGAGGGTTCCTTTGACTTTTCCTTCAGTGGGGTCAAAACGGCCGCCCTCAACCAGTACAGGAAGCTGGAGCGACAGGCGGAGGTTGAGGGTAGGGACTGGCCCCAGGCCTGTGGCTTGAAGGACTTTGCCGCCAGCTTCCAGGAAACGGTCGTCCGGACCCTGGTCGATCATACGGAGGAGGCCCTGGAGGCCACCGGCCACAAGCGGCTGGTCGTTGCCGGAGGGGTCTCGGCCAACAAGAGGCTACGCGAGTCCATGGGGGCCCTGGCCGAAAGAAGGGGACTGGCCCTCACCATCCCCTCCCTGGCCTACTGTACCGATAACGCGGCCATGATCGGGGCCGCCGGCTACTATGCCTGGCGGGCGGGGAGAAGGGCCGGACTCGACCTCAATGCCAGGCCCATGGCCGAACTGGATGAAATCGACGGGCTGTTTGCGGGGTAGAAGATGAAGGGACAAGCAAAAAAGACAAAACTCATTGTAGAGAACAGGCGGGCCCGCCACGAATACCATATTTTGCGGAGGCTGGAAACCGGCCTGGTCCTGACGGGCACCGAGGTCAAATCCATCCGTCAGGGACATTTCAGCATCGGTGTGGCCTATGTCGTGGTCCGGGGCGGTGAGCTCTTCCTGACCGGGGCCCATATCAGCCCTTATGAGCAGGGCAACCGTTTCAATCCGGACCCCATCCGGGACCGGAAACTCCTGGCCCACCGGCATGAGATTGAACAGCTGGAAGTCAGTGTCTCGCAAAAGGGTATGACCCTGATCCCCCTCAAGGCCTATTTTTCCGACGGCCGGGTCAAGCTTGAAATCGGTGTCGCCCGGGGCAAGAAACGCCACGACAAAAGGGAGACCATCAAGGAAAGGGACCTTGACCGGGATATCCAAAGGCGGCTGAAAGAGGATAAAAGGGGCTGACCCGGCGAAAGCCTGCGCTTTTTTCCTTTAATCCTGGCTTTTTGTCTTACAAATTCAGAATATTATTATAAGTATATTCCGTATGGATACACAGATTTTCTTTCTTTAATAGTATAATTACAAGAGTCTCACTGAGGCTTATTCAGTCGCCCTGGTAGCGACGCAAGGAAAGGAAGGTATTTTCCTATGAGAAAAATTACACTGTTCCTGGTTCTCCTGACAATCGCTAGCCTCTTGCTGGCAAGCTGCGCCAAATCGAATCCCGAAAACAATAGCCAGCCTCCCGTTGAAACGGGTGGCGCGGAAAAGACAGAGCCCAGGCCGGAAGATCCTGGTTCCGAAGATCCAGGCTCCACCGGGAATAAGGCGGCCGATTCCTATACGGCCTATCTGGAGGCCAAGGGGGAGCTGGTCAGCCGGCTTTCAGACGCGGTAACAGAGAATCCGGACGCGGGTATGGCTATGATGTCCTTCCTGGGCATCACCATGATCGACCTGGCCATGTGGCCGGCGGCTTTTCTGGGCCAGGATGAGGCGGCCGCCAAGCTGGGTATGGGCTACCTGGGCATTGAGGATGTGAAGTTTGACCGGGACGGCAATAAATCCTCCATCACCTACAAGAATGATGAGGGCAAGGAGACCGTCTTTACGGGCGATTACGACGAGAAGGGGGACGGTTATCTCTTCACCGCCTTGGAGAATGGAGAGGAGAAGCTCTACTCCGAATACAGGCGGACGGCCTATGGTTTTGTCGGCCAATACTACATCAGCAATGATGACGGGACCGTCACCTACTACATGCTGACGATCGAGGGCAAGGATGGGACGGTGGGTTTCTCCTCCGAGGCGGGCAAGCCGTCGGCCTTGACGGGTGATGAGTCACCGGATTTTCCTAAATCCGCGTCGGAATGGTACAGCGTCAAGGGGAATACCGTGACAGGGGTCACCTCGGACGGCGACCAACTGAACTTCGAGATCCCTTAAAAGGAATCCTTCCTGACCTTTTCAGGGGACCACCGGCCGGTGGTTCCCTTTTTTATAGGGCTTTTCTTCAAGAAAAGCAGCAGGGGGTGCCTGTGCACCCCCCGCTTGGATCTGATCTGATTTTTACAGGATCTACAGGATCTACAGGATATGCGGATCCTCCTCCCAGCTATAGAGTGAAGCCGGATCGGCCACATTGGTGTCCCGGCCCTCAGGGGGCAGGTCCCTCGCCGATTCGGGGCAGGCGGGTTCGGTCGGGGTGTTGAGATCCGCTCCCCGGGCCCTATCCTGCTCCCAGGCCTCCCGGCTGTCTGACAGCATGGGGGTCAGGTCAACCTGATTGATGTCGATGCCCAAGGCTTTTGCCACGCCCTTGCCGTAGTCGGGGTCGGCCATGTGGCAATGGACGATGTGACGGTGCTTGATCTGCAGGGTCGAGTCGCCCATGTTCCGGGCCGTATTCTCGAAGAGGACCAGCTTCTGTTGGTCCGACATGTTCCTGAAGAGGAGGCCGGCCTGGCTGTAGTAGTCGTGGTCATCCTCACGGAAGTCGTAGTGCTGGACGTCGCCGCCCTCCTGGACCGGCTCGGCGTCCTTGTAATGGTCCTTCCAGTTGCCGTAGCTGTTGGGCTCGTAGTGGAGCTCACTGCCCAGGTTGCCGTCCACCCGCATAAGGCCGTCCCGGTGGAAGCTGTGTGGGTGCTCCACCCCCTGGGGGGCGTTGACCGGGATCTGATGGTGGTTGACCCCCAGGCGGTAGCGCTGGGCGTCACCGTAGGCGAAGAGCCGGGTCTGCAGCATGCGGTCAGGCGAGTAGCCGATACCGGGCACATTGTTGGCCGGGTTGAAGGCTGACTGTTCGACATCCGCGAAGTAGTTGTCCGGATTCTTGTTCAGGACCAGCTCGCCCACCTCGATCAGGGGGAAGTCCTTCTTGTACCACATCTTGGTCAGGTCGAAGGGGTTGTAGGGCATCTTCCGGGCCTCCTCCTCGGTCATGACCTGGATGAAGAGGGTCCAGCCGGGGTAATCGCCCTTCTCGATGGCGGTGTAGAGGTCGCGCTGGTGGCTCTCCCTGTCGCCCGCCACGGCAACAGCCGCCTCCTGGTCGGTCAGGTTCTGGATGCCCTGCCGGCTCCTGAAATGGAACTTGACCCAGACCCGCTCATTGTCCGCGTTGATCAGGCTGTAGGTGTGGCTGGAAAAGCCGTGCATGTAGCGGTAGGAGGAGGGGATCCCCCGGTCACTCATGGTGATGGTCACCTGGAGCAGGGCCTCAGGCAGGGAGGACCAGAAATCCCAGTTGGTGTTGGGGCTCCTCATATTGGTCCTGGGATCGCGCTTGACGGCATGGTTCAAGTCGATGAATTTCTTGGGATCCCGGAAGAAAAAGACGGGGGTGTTGTTGCCAACCAAATCCCAGTTGCCCTCCTCGGTGTAGAACTTGACTGCGAAGCCACGGATATCGCGCTCGGCGTCGGCGGCGCCCCGTTCACCAGCCACAGTCGAAAAACGCATGAAGATCTTGGTCTTCTTGCCAATTTCGGAAAAAACCTTGGCCTTGGTGTAAGGGCTGATGTCCTGGGTCACGGTGAACTCGCCGAAGGCGCCTGAGCCCTTGGCGTGCATACGGCGCTCGGGGATGACCTCGCGATTGAAATGGGCGTGTTTCTCCACCAGCCAGGCGTCCTGGATGACCTGGGGGCCGCGGGGGCCGGCGGTCATGGTGTCCTGATTGTTGATAGCGGGGGCTCCGCTCTCCCGGGTGATGCCGGTCTCTGGACCGACCCGGTCGTTCCGGCTCGGCAGGGGACTCCCGAGCTTGTTCTTCTCCATGGGATCTTTACTTGACATGAATTAGGTCCTCCGTTTTTAGTAAGTCTAATAATAGATTGGTTCCAATTGCATAGGGCTATCATAGACAATGGATCTGTGCTTCGTCTGTAACCTAACAGACGGATTTAGCCTGATGGGGGGATTTTGGATACTGCGCCTGCGGTTTTTTCTTATTCCCGATCTTCCGGATCGATCAACTGTTTGCGGAATGAAAATCCGGCCGCCTGGTCTCTGCCATGGGGGCAATTTCTGGACTTATTATAAGCGAAAATCTCTCTAGCTGTTGCAAGCGCCGGTCCTTTGACCTAAATTGGAATCAGTTGAGGGCCGGCCCATTCGGACCAGCCGGAGGATCCGCCATGATCATTTTCCTTGAAGACAGAGTAATTGAAGCGGTAGCCGATCAACTGCCGGACGAGCCCGCTGTTCTTATGGCTGGCCCCGGTGAGGGGGATCTGGCCGTCGCCTTGGCTGGGATTACCCTGCAAGCGGGCTTTCCTGAAGCGGAAGCCAATGCCATCCGTTTTGAATCCCGCCAGTCTTACGACTACCTCTCCCTCCATATTCCTGACTTTTCCGAGGATCCGGATGAGCCGGAGGCTTTGGAGTGCTACCTGACCCGGAAGCATCTGGTCCTGATCGGCCAGGGTCCGGTCTTTGACAAGTTTCGCCGGAGTCTGGAAGGGGGACCGGGTGTCAACCGGATGCCGGGACAGGCGCTGGGCCTCCTCTTCAATCTCCTTCTCACGGAAGAGACGGGCCTGCTCCAGGCGATCGATGACGCCATCGATGATCTGGAGGACAGGGCAACGGAGCGGAAGCCGGAGGACCACGCCTCGGAGATCGTCTTCCTGCGCAAGCAACTGGCAGCCGTCAAGCACTATTTTGATGCCCTTTATGATCTCCTGGAGGAACTGGAGGAGAACAGGAACAAACTCTTTACGAAGGGTCAGCTCCAGCTCTTCCGCGCCCACAAGAACAAGGTCAACCGCCTGGTGAACCGGACCCTGAACCTGCGCGAGCACCTGACCCAGGTCCGGGAAGCCTTCCAGAACCAGCTGGATATCAGTCTGAACGACACCATGCGCTTCTTCACGGTCATCACGGCCGTCTTCCTGCCCCTGACCCTGATCGCCGGCTGGTATGGCATGAATCTTCATATGCCCGAGCTCAGGTCCGCTCTGACCTATCCTATCGTCATCGGGGTCAGCCTGGTCTTCATCGTTATCAGCCTGATCTACTGCAAGCGCAAAGGCTGGTTCTAGGCCAATCTATATTAAGGCCCAAAGTAAGGTTGATTACAGAAACTTCAGTCATTTATATTTTTGGAGGGGTAGGATGAAAGCCCTTCGATCAAGTCAAATATAAAATAATATTCCCGCAGACGAAGCTTGGACTCAAGATCGAACTATTGTTGTCAAAGTGTTTTATTTATCCAATCTTTTGAAGGCTTCTTCCAGGATCGTATCCGTGATAAAAAAGGGTAACGTCTTGAAAGCTGCATCGTTTTCGCAATGCCTTATCGTTGGTAACTAAAGTCCAAGCTTCCTCTTTTGTCAATAGAAGGCAAATCCAATCGTTGAAGGAAAGTGGTCTTGGGCCCCGGGCAGCCGTGACCAAATTGCCCGAGTGTGGGAGTGGCTAACAGGATATCAAGCCGTTCAATATCGGTTCTAGTAAGATCCGGGACTTCTTCCAGTGTAGTAAAAGGAACTATCACCTGCCCCAGGTAT
>CAZAKT010000010.1:32979-33670 GCA_964486135.1 uncultured Mageeibacillus sp. | reverse complement strand
TAAGAGGTATCAAGATCTTGTCACAATTGAGCAAATCAATCGGGACATTGGCATCTAGTATAAGTCGTGTTTTCTTGGCAGAGGACATCCGCCTATACCCAAGAAGAGGCGATGTCACGCATCTTAATCAGATCATAGCCAAGTATTTCGGCTGCCCGGCTCAAGGAGATTTTTTCCTCCTCGACAGCTATTCGAACGAGCCGGGATAGTCTGTCCTCCATGAAATATCTAGGGGAAATAGGTTCGAGTTCTTGCGAATGCAAGGTTGCGGGGCCGCAACGGAAGTTTGAAGGATCCATGGCCTCAGGTTCATCTGAACCTTTAAGGGAAACTCCCTTCTTTTTTACGTAGGCTTTATTGAAACGAGGCCATATGCTTGAACCGATATATTCTGAAATACGATAGAGGACCACCTTATAACTGACATTGAAAATACTTTTGATTTTGAGCACGCGTTCCACTAAATCCAAACCCGAAGTTTCACGCCATTCGGAGAGAAAGGCCTCTTCCGGCATCAGGAAGTAGGAAGCGAAGACATTGGCTTCATCTTCTTGATCGCGATCTTCTGCGCTTTCTGCGACATCATAGGAATCGAGGTGTAAAAGCAGATGTCCCAGCTCATGCGCGGCGCTGAAGATCCATCGCTCAACCGAAATTCTTTCCCACACATTGACGATGATTGCGGGTCCTC
>CAZAKT010000010.1:23923-32941 GCA_964486135.1 uncultured Mageeibacillus sp. | reverse complement strand
ATTTGATAGGGTAGAGTTTGATCCCGCTATCATCAATTAATCCCGCGATATCACGAATGGGTTCTTTTTCACTTAAGCCAAATTTTTCCCGAGCCAAACAAGCTACGTATTTTGCCCGTTCAAGACCAGCCAGATCCTCGGGTATCGAGTTCTGGAAATCAGCAAAAGGGTAAGGCAATTTTTGACATAAAAGAGTCTCGAGGTAATTATAGTCGTCAAGCCATTTTCCTACTTCAATCAGTATATTTTCACGACTTCTCATTTTCTTAAAAGCACGGAAGCGAATGTGTTTGAGTTCTTTCGGGCGAGTAAGTAAATCGACCAGTTTGATATCAAATGCCACTGCTAAATTTTGAAGTATTTCAGGCTTCGGATCGCTTGAACCTGCTTCGATTTTTTGATAAGTTGCCCTGGATATACCCACTATTTCAGCGATCTCTTGTTGAGTCAATGCCCTATCCAGGCGCAGGCGGCGTAAATTCCTACCGATCCCGGAGATATCCATGTCACTAGTCCTCCTCCATCACAAGTATATACATATCTACAAATTTTGTATATATGATATTTCAAAAATAATTGGCATTTTTGTGTACCGGATAAGTCTTATCCTTTTGATCCTGCGACTGCGGAAATTTTGTTTGCCAGTGACTTTATAAAAGAAAGGATCCGCCCCTTGTGGAACGGATCCTTTGGTCTTGGTGGAAGCGAGGGGAGTCGAACCCCTGTCCGAAATCATCTTAAACGGGACATCTCCGGGTGCAGTCCGTGATTGGTATTCCCTGGGCCTGAAGATCACAGGCAGTCTGTCAGGTCAGGTAGTCTCATAGTACGCGGCACGGTGTCAAGACTTTCACCGGCCGGTTGCCCTCTTTGACCTGCCTAGAGGGAAAGGTCTGCTTTTGACGTCCCGGTCCGGCTAGCAGATTTACCGGGGGGACGGCAACGGTTACGCCGCTGCGAGTGCCGGTTTATTGGCAATTAAAAGGTCTCTCGTTTTTTAAAGAGGCCAACGAGAATCCTCTACCCGCTTTCCCGATCTCAACAACCCCGTCGAAACCAGTACGCTCCCGGATGAGAGCGATTAATTATAGCATGGCCAGGCCCTTTTTGTAAAAATCAGGGGCCTGTGATGGTATGCTGTTGTAACGAAAGCTGTCGAACCTGGCTCATAAAAGGAGATAGAGGCATGGAGGGAGATCAGTATATCCTGGCTGTCGATGTGGGGACCCAGAGCGTCCGGGCCCTGGTCTTTGATCGGGAGGGCAGACAGCTGGCAGGGGCGCGGAAGATCAGTGAGCCCTATTACAGTGTCAAGCCCGGCTGGGCCGAGGTCCCGGCCGACCAGTTCTGGGAGGACAGCTGTTTTGTGATCCGCCAGCTGGTGGAGGAATTGGGGGACAGGATAGGGGATGTCAAGGCGGTCGCCATCACGGCCAACCGGGACAATATCCTCCCCCTCGATGACAATGACCAGCCCCTCCGTGACTGGATCACCTGGGTGGACACCCGGCGGGCGCCGGAGGCCAAGGAGGCCTTGAAGAAGGAGTTGAAAGGGGTCGATCTGGCGGTCTATATGGCCGACTACGCCTTTTTTTCCATGGTGGCCTACCGGTCCAAATTCAACTGGCTGAAATACAATGAGCCGGAGACCTACCAGCGGGCCAAACGCTATGTCTCCCTGACCGGCTACCTGAACCTTAAACTCTGCGGGGTCTTCAAGGATGCCCGGGGCATGCAGGTCGGCTATGTGCCCTATCAGGCCAAGCGCCAGGACTGGTATAAGATCAAGGCGGTCTTCAAGTTCATGGGGGTCAGGCGGGACCAGTTGCCGGACCTGGTGGCCCCGGGAGAGGAGATCGGCAGGATCACCCCGGCAGGCCATGAGGCCTGCGGCCTGCCCGTCGGCCTGCCCGTCATCGCCTCAGCCGGGGACAAACAGTGTGAGACCCTGGGCGGGGGCGTCTTCGATCCCTCCCAGGCCGTGATCAGCTATGGGACCATGGCCACCCTGGGGACCACCATCGACCGGCATATCGAGGATAAGAAACTGAAATTCTACACCTTCGCCAGCTGCATCCCCGATGCCTGGAACCCTGAATACAGTATCTACCGCGGCTATTGGCTGGTCTCCTGGTTCTGCCGCCAGTACGCCAGGGAGCGGGGTATGCCCGAATTCCTGAAGCAGATGAACGAACAGGTCGAAGCGGTCCCTCCCGGTTCCAACGGCCTCTTCGTCTTTCCCTTCTGGACCATCCATCCCGGTCTCTATCCCCATGGCAAGGGTATGATCGCCGGCTGGATGGACCACCACACGGAGGTCGACCTCTACCGGGCCATCCTGGAGAGCATCGCCTATGCCCTCCGTGAAGGCCTGGAGATAATCGAGGGCAAGAGCAAGACCCGGGTCAGCAAACTGACCGTGGTGGGGGGCGGGAGCCAGTCGGACGCCGCCATGCAGCTGACGGCCGATATCTTCAACCTGCCGGCAGTCCGTTTAGTGGACAAGGAGGTCAGCGCCATGGGGGCGGCCATCAACGCCGGAGTCTGGGCCGGCTTTTATTCCTCCTATCGGGAGGGGGTCCAGGCCCTGGTCCGTGAGGAGAAGACCTTCTGGCCCGATCCGGACCGGGTGGCCACCTACGAGAGGCTCTACCAGGAGGTCTACAAGAAGGTCTACAAGCGGAATGAAGACCTGTTCAAGACCCTGGAATCCTTCTCCCGGCAGGAGATCCTCTGAGGAAGAAGCTTAGGGAAGAATCTGGTGGCCGGTCAGGCTTTTATCCGGGGACTTCCGGTGATAAAGTCAAGCTGAAAGCGATCTTAAAGGAGAGTACGGACATGATTGAAAAGGTTTACCAACTGGCGCAGACGGACGAGAAGACCGTGAGGCCGGTGGTTATGGATGAGAATCTGCATTATATGCATATGATCCTGAACCAGGGGGAGGGGCTGCCGGTCCATTATTCAAACGGCAATGTCTATATGAATGTCTTGCGGGGGACGCTCTCGATCGGGCTCGGGGACCAGGAGGTCCAGGATTACGGGCGGGGAGCCCTCCTGAAGATCCCGGTCAATGTCAGGATGAATGTCCACAACCGCCAGCCCGATACCCTGGAGATAACCGTGGTCAAAGCGCCCGCGCCGACGGGGCCGGCCAGGATGGAAAAAGTTTAGGAGGTGGAAGGATGAGTATGTTTTGTTTTCAGTGCCAGGAGACGGCCAAGGGGACAGGTTGTACGGTAAGAGGCGTCTGCGGCAAGCCGGAGGAAGTGGCCAAGCTTCAGGATCTTTTGATTTACAGCCTGAAGGGGATTGCCCAGCTTGTCCGGAAAAAGGGCCTGGAGGCCGGGGATCTCTTTGCCTTGAACGGGGAGGTCCTGAACAGCCTCTTCATGACCATCACCAACGCCAACTTCGACGACCAGGCGATTGAGGCGCAGATCAGGAAGATGCTGGCCCTCCGGGACCAACTCCGGTCTGGAGACGAGGACCTGCCTGACGCCGCCCTTTTCCAGGTGACGGACCGGGCCTCCATGCTGGAAAAAGCATCCGGAATCGGGGTCCTTTCGACCCAGGATCCGGATATCCGCTCCCTGAGGGAGATGATCACCTATGGCCTGAAGGGGATGGCGGCTTACACGGAGCACGCCCGCAATATCGGCCAGGATGATCCGGACATCAGCGCCTTCATCTACGAGGCCCTGTCAAAACTGACCGATCCCAGCCTCTCGGTTGATGACCTGGTCGCCCTGACCCTGAGGACCGGTGAGTATGGTGTCAAGGCCATGGATCTGCTCGACCGGGCCAATACCTCGCGTTACGGCCATCCGGTCGCGACCCGGGTCAATATCGGGGTCCGGGACAGGCCGGCCATCCTGATCACGGGCCATGACCTGGTCGATCTGGAGGCCCTTTTGGAACAGACCCAGGGGACTGGGGTCGACGTCTATACCCACGGGGAGATGCTGCCGGCCAATGCTTATTCGGCCTTCCATAAATACGATAACCTGGTCGGCAACTATGGTGGCTCCTGGTGGCATCAGCTGACGGACTTTGTCTCTTTCAAGGGGCCCATCCTCTTTACCACCAACTGCATCGTGCCGCCCAGGAGCGAGGAGGTCCGGTCCAGGATCTTCACAACCGGATCAACCGGCTATCCTGCTTGCCGCCATATCCTGCCGGACGCTGAAGGCAGGAAGGACTTTACGGAGATCATTGAGCTGGCCAAGACCCTGCCCCCGCCGGAGGAGCTTGAGACGGGGACCGTCATCGCGGGCTATGCCCATGAGGAGGTCATCCGGCAGGCCGACAAGATCGTGGAGGCCATCCGGTCGGGCGCCATCGGCAAATTCTTCGTCATGGCCGGCTGTGACGGCCGGATGAAGTCACGGGAGTACTACACGGATTTTGCCCGCCAGTTGCCGGAGGACACGGTTATCCTGACAGCCGGCTGTGCCAAGTACCGCTACAACAAACTGCCCCTGGGAGAGATCGGGGGGATCCCCCGCCTGCTGGACTCGGGCCAATGCAACGATTCCTATTCCATTGTCCTGATCGCCAAGGCCCTCCAGGAGGCCTTCGGCCTCGACCACATCAATGACCTGCCGGTGGTTTTCAACATCGCCTGGTATGAGCAGAAGGCGGTCATTGTTCTCCTGGCCCTCCTCTACCTGGGGATCAGGAATATCCATCTGGGTCCCAGCCATCCCGGCTTTTTGTCGCCCGGGGTCAGGGATCTCCTGGTTGAGAAATTCGGCCTGGCCGGCATCGGGTCGGTCGAAGGGGACCTGGAGCTCTTCCTGGGCGCCTGACGCGTTACCCATCCGCTGATCTGTCGTCTTAGGGGGTAGAGGCTTGGTTTCCTTTTTGGAATAGAGGAGGTAAAGGGATGAATAAGTTGAAAAAATTGGGAGTTTTAAGTCTGGTCCTCTTGCTGCTGGTCAGCCTGGTCTATGGGTGCGCGTCCAAGAGTTCGGCCCCCGAGGAAGTGCCTGGCAGTGGCCCCGGCTGGGATTACGGGGAAAAGGATAGCGGCTATGACGAGGATGGCTACTGGGAGGAAGAATACGAATTCATAGCGCCTGATGATTCATCCCTGCCGCTTCCTACCGAGAAGTTGGAGCGTAAATTTGTCCAGGACGGTGAACTCACGCTCCGAAGCTCCGATATCAAAAAAACCTATGAGTCCCTGGTGGCCCTGACTGAGAAACTGGGGGGCCGGATCGTCTCCTATGAACAGTTGGCGGAGGGGGACAGGGAGTGGATCTCCCTCTATGTGGCCGTCCCTTTTGGCAAGCTGGACGACTTCATGGATGTGACGGCGGATAATGTCACCAAGGTTGAACTGAAGACGGTGACAAGTGAGGAGGTCACGGAGTCCTATTACGACACCAAGACCCGGATCCAGTCAACGGAGGAGCTGATCGCCCACTACAGGACCCTCCTGACCAAGGCGGAGACGATTGAAGATACGCTCCGGGTCCAGAGCCGGATTGACGATCTGACCTTGCAATTGGAGGGCCTCAAGGGCCGGCTCAAGCTCCTGGACAGCCTGACCCTGGAATCCCGGATAGAGATCAGCATCCGGCAGGAGACCGATCCCACCGTAACCAAGCCTGAGGTGACCTGGAAAACCCTTAAGTGGTCGGACGTGGGCTATCTTATGAAGAGCGCCATTCAAAAGGTCGGCATCGGGATTGTCCTGGGTCTCCAGTATTTCCTCGTCTTCCTGGTCTACGCCTCGCCCATCTTTGTCCTGGTCCTCCTGATCCTCCTCATAATCTGGCTGGTCCGCCGGCGGAAGAGGAAGCTGGCAAAAAAGAGGGCCGCAGCCCCACCTGAATACCAAGCGGGTCCCCCTGATCTGGATCAAGAGGGCAGTCAGGACTAGCTGTCCGGCAAGCTTCTGGGAGTAATAATAAAAGGGGCTGTCTCAAAATGAAATGGCCCCTCTTTGATTTGTTTGGAAATGTGGTCAGCGCAGGATCAGGAACCAGACGAAGAGGATAACCGCCATCCCGATCAGGAAACCCAGGAGCAGAAACAAGAAGAAGGTCTTCAGGTTGCGCTTGCGGCGCTCTTTCTTTAAGGTCTTGGCCATGCTGTCCTCCCCCTTGCCGGCGGCTTTCTCGTTTTTCCTGTCAAAGGCCGGGGCCAGGTCGTCATTTTCGTCAGCGGACAGGCCATTGCCGTTGTGGTAGATGGCCCGCCTAACTTCGCTCTCCGGTATTTCGCCGTCCGGCTCACTCAGCTCCAGATCCCGGATCTTGATGGCCAGGATGGTCCCGTCCACCGAATCGTCACGCTGACGTGAGTGGATCTGGGCCTGGCGGATGGTGGCCGCGAAGGCATCGGGCGATCCCAGGTCCTCGGCCAGCCGGGGGCCCCCGTAGCCCTGGTTGAAGCCCTGGGAGGAGAGGAGGATGATGTCGCCCGGTCGGAGCGCAAATTGCTTGATGGTCAGAGGAAAGCTACTGGGCGGTCGATCGCCCTCCCCTATGACCCAGGGCCTTTCGTCGGCCAGGTCACTCCCTTCACAGGCGGCCAGGGTGGGATGCATGAGTTTGTCATTCCTGAAAAGATGGATGTCCGTATCGCCGATATTCAGGATATAAGCCAGGTTGGCGTCGACCAGGAGGAGGGCCAGGGAGGCGCCTGACTGGCCGCCCTTCCTTGGCTTGATTTGCCGGCTGACACGCTCATGGGCCTCAAAGATCAGGTCCTTGCAAAAGCTGCGGAAATCGAGGTCCGGCCGCTTGTACTGGGCCAGCATCTCAGACATGTCCATTACAGTCCGCTGGAGGATCCGGCCGGCCAGGTCGCCGACGCCGGGGCCACCGTAGCCACGGGTGACCGCGTAGATCTGGGTGTAGGCGGATGACTGGCCGCTACGTTCCTCGCTACCCGTGATCATGTCCGGGTAGACCCGTCCACCCAGGCTGAAAGTATCCTCATTTACAGTCGTACGCCTGCCTGACTCCGTCAGGCCGATGACTAGTGTTCTGGCCATGTTTTCCTCAGTACTGAAATTGAAATATCAAGCTTTATTTGAGCAATATGATAGCACAAGGATGCTATCATTGTTATTGTATTTCATATTGGTCCAGGCCTTGCGGGGCCAGAGGAAAGGACGGATCCATGGACGGTCAGCCCCTGGAAGTTGAAGATAAAAAGGCGGTCGTGATCATCACGGGGGCCTCCTCTGGACTAGGCGCCGCCTTCACCAAACTCCTTGATAGGACCCTGCCGGAGGAGCTTTCTCTTTGGCTGATCGCGCGCGATCCCGGGCGCCTGGCCGACTTTGCCGCCGGTCTGGAGCGTGAAGCCCGGCTCCTGGCCCTGGATTTGACCGACCGGGCCGCCCTGGAGGAACTGGCTGCGGACCTGGCAGGGCAGGGGGTCAGGATCCAGCTCCTGATCAATAACGCGGGTGAGGGCTGCTCCGGCCCCTTTGAGGAAGAGGACCTCCTCTCCCATCAATCCCTTTGCGACCTCAATGTCCGGGCCCAGCTCTTCATGACCTCCCTGGCCCTCCCCTATATGGACCGGGGAAGCCAGCTGGTCTTCACCTCTTCTGTGGCCGCCTTCCTGCCCCAGCCGGGTTTTGCCTCCTACGCCGCCTCCAAGGCCTTCATCCTTTCTTTCGGCCGGGCCCTGCGGGAGGAATTGCGGGACCGGGGGATAGGGGTTACGGTCACCTGTCCCAATCCCATGCTGACCTCCTTCTTCTCCGAGGAGGAAAAGGAGGCCCTCCTGAATTCCTATAAACGCTTGGGTATTGAAGATCCCGCCCTGGTCGCCGAAAAGACCCTGGCGGCCGTCCGGCGCGGCGAGGCCCTTGTGGTGACAAGTCTCGCGGGTAAGATGATCAGGCTGGCGTCCAGGCTCTTCCCGACCGGCCTCCTGATCCGGATGATCAAATGGCGTTAGCGGCTCTTTACCTTTAAAAAGACCAGCTTGACATTGGGGTTGCCCGTGTCTCGCATCTCGATGTCGTATTTTCCGATCGACCTGACCAGGGTGGTCAGCTTGTCGTAGCCGTAGTTCCTTGAGTCAAAGGAGGGCTGTTTCTTGACGATCAGGTTGCCGACTTCCGCCAGGAAGGCCCAGCCATTTTCGTCTTCCACGTCCCGGATGGAGGAGTTGATCAGCTTGATCAATTCGCGGTCGATCTTGCGGATGCCCTCCTTGCCGGGGGCCTTTTTCCTCTCGGCCGGCTTTTTCTCCGTGTCCTTCTTCTCCGGTTCCTTCTTGGCCCGGGTCCGGCTTGCCGTCTTGGGGGCGGCTTCCTTCTCCTGCTTGTCCTTGTCCGCCTCCTCGTCCTCACCGTGCTGGTCGATGATCTCAAGGTAGATGAAACGGTCGCAGGCGGCGATGAAGGCGTTGGGCGTCTTCATCTCCCCGAAGCCGTAAACTGTCTTGCCTGACTCGCGGAGACGGGTGGCCAGCTTGGTAAAGTCGCTGTCGCTGGAGACCAGGACATAGCCGTCAATCCTGTCCGTATACAGAATATCCATTGCGTCGATGATCATGGCTGAATCGGTCGCGTTTTTTCCGGTAGTGTAGCTGAACTGCTGGATGGGGCTGATGGCGTAGTCGAGCAACTGCGACTTCCACTGGGCCAGGTTCGGCTTGGTGAAGTCCCCGTAAATCCGTTTAATGGTGGGCGTGCCGTAGCGGGCGATCTCCTCCATCATGCCGCGCACATTGTGCGGGGGGACATTGTCGGCGTCAATCAGGACGGCCAGACGGACCTCACTTATTCTTGCATTATCATTTGCCATAATGTAATAATCCCTTCATGCAGCCACCGTTTTGAGACGGCGGCTTCCTGCTAATTCTAACACAGGATGCCGGCCAGGCGCGCCGGGACGGCCGTCCGGCCGTGTTATGATGAAAGGGTAACCGGCCAAGTCCGGGAGAGGGGAGTCTCATGGTAAAAAAAGATCCTGTCCTTATCGTTATGGCAGCCGGTATGGGTTCCCGCTACGGGGGCCTGAAACAATTGGACCCGGTCGG